>JANYFX010000079.1 GCA_025359585.1 Rhizobacter sp.
GGCGTCTTGCGCCCCTTTCGTGCCGCTCATTGCCGTACGGCCTCGGCAAGCGCATCGACAACTCGCCATTGTTGATCTTCGGCGAGATCGGCGCTCATCGGCAGGCTCATCACAAGTTCGCCAGCTCGTTCGCTGTGGCGCAGCAGCGCCGCATCGCCTGCGTGCATTGCATAGGCTGGCTGCTTGTGCAACGGGATCGGGTAGTGAACTGCCGTTGGCACGCCGAGCGCCGTGAGTGCGGCCTGCACGCGGGCGCGCTGCGGCACGAACACCGTGTACTGGGCCCAGACGCAATCGCGATCAGCGCGCACCGCAAGTCGGCGCAGCCCCGGTACGTCGGTCAGCAGCGCGGCGTAACGTTCACCCAGCGCCAGTCGCTGCTCGATCTCCCACTCGAAGCGCTCCAGCTTGCCGAGCACCACCGCGCACTGCAGCGTGTCCATGCGCCCGCCCACGCCCACGCGGGTGTGCGTGTAGCGCTTGCTCTGGCCGTGCACGCGGATCTCGCGGCAGGCTTGCGCGATCGTGTCGTCGTTGGTGAACATGGCGCCGCCGTCGCCGTAGCAGCCGAGCGGCTTGCTCGGAAAGAAGCTGGTGCAGCCGATCGTGCTGAGGTTGCAGCTCTTGCGGCCTTTGTAGGTCGCGCCGAAACTCTGCGCCGCGTCTTCGATGACGGGAATGTTACCGTGGCGCGCCGCGATCGTGTTGATCTCGTCCATGTCGGCGCACTGCCCGTACAGGCCGACCGGCATGATCGCCTTCGTGCGCGGCGTGATCTTCGCTTCGATAAGGCTCGCGTCGATGTTGCAGGTGTCGGGTTCGATGTCGACGAACACCGGCTTGCAGCCGAGCAGCACGATCATCTCGGCCGTCGCGGCGAAGGTGAATGGCGTGGTGATGACCTCGTCGCCCGCCTTCAGGCCGAGCGCCATCAGCGCGATCAGCAGCGCCTCGGTCCCGCTCGAGACGGTGACGCAATGCTTCGCACCGGTGTACGCGGCCAGCTTGTCCTCGAGTTCCTTGACTTCGGGGCCCATGATGTACTGGCCGTGGTCGAGCACACGCTGGATGCGCGCGTTGATCGTCTCGCGCAGCGCCGAGTATTGGGTCTTCAGGTCGATGAACTGCAGGGGTGGCAGGGTCTCGGGTGCATTCATGGCAGGCTTCGTGTGAAGTGATCAGGCGGCGAGCAACTCGACACGCTCGCCTTGAAGGCGGTAGCGGTCTCCGGTGTGCGGGCAGCGGGCCTCGCCCTCGCCTTGCATCGGCAATTCGAGACGTTCGCCAAAACGGCTCACCCAGCCCGCGTGGCGCGCCGGCACGCCGAGCATCAGCGCGAAGTCGGGTACGTCGCGGTTGACCACGGCACCGGCGCCGATGAAGGCGTAACGACCGATGGTGATGCCGCAGACGACGGTGCAGTTCGCGCCCAGCGTGGCGCCCTGTTGCACCAGCGTGCGGCGGTACTCGTCCTTGCGGGACACGGCGGAACGCGGGTTGTAGACGTTGGTGAACACCATGCTCGGGCCACAGAACACGTCGCTCTCGATCGTGACCGCGTCATACACCGAGACGTTGTTCTGGATCTTGACGTTGTCGCCGATGCGCACGTCGTTGCCCACGAACACGTTCTGCCCGAACGAGCAGCGTTCGCCGATGCGCGCCCCACCACAGATGTGCACGAAGTGCCAGACCCGGCAGCCTTCGCCGAGCACGGCGCCCTCGTCGAGAATGGCCGAAGCGTGGATCGTGGTGGCCATGGCGGCGTGGCTCAGTACGCGAGCGGCAGCGGAATGCGCTTGCCGTCGCGCGCCGACATGTACATGGCGATCAGCAGCTCCAGCGACTTCAGGCCATCGCGCCCATCGGTTTCGGGTTGTGCGTCGCCACGCAATGTGTTGATGACGTTGTCGTAGTAGACGGGGTGGCCGAAACCGTAGACCGACGTGTCTGGTAGCTCGCCTCGCCGATCTGGGCGTCCATCGGATCGGGCGCTTCGAACTCCCAGTGCTTGATCTCGTTGACGGCGACGCCGCCGATCCGCACCGAGCCCTTTTCACCGAGGATGGTGATCGACCCTTCGAGGTTCTTCGGGTAGGTCAGCATGGTCACGTTGATCGACCCCATGGCGCCGTTGCGCCACTTGAGCGCCGCGACGCCGGTGTCTTCGACCTCGATGTTTCGTGCCAGCGTGCCGGTGTAGGCCATCACGCTTTCGACCGGGCCGCAGATCCAGTCGAGCAGATCGACATAGTGGCTCGCCTGGTTCATGAAGGCGCCGCCGTCGAATTCCCACGTGCCACGCCAAGCGGCGCTGTCGTAATACTCTTGCGGGCGGGTCCAGAAGACGTTGACGCTGACCATGTAGATACGCCCGAAACGGCCTTGATCCACGGCCTGCTTGAGCAACTGGAGCGTGCGGTTGCGCCGGTTCTGCTTCACGACGAAGAGCCTCACGCCGGCCTCGTCGCAGGCCCGCACCATCGCCAGGCCGTCTTGCCAGCGGGTGGCCATGGGTTTCTCGGTCATGACGTCAAGGCCGGCCCCGGCCACCTCGGCCGCCTGCGCGGCATGCAAGCCGCTCGGCGTGGTGAGCGTCACACAATCGGCCTTGGTGGTGGCCAGCATCGCGGTCAACGTCGAGTGCCCGCGCGCGCCGGTCTTGGCCACCGCGGCCGCGAGCGCCACCGGGTCGGTGTCGCACACATCGGTCAATTCGCAGCGCGACGCGTGCTTGCTGACCGCTTCGAAGTGGTTGTTGGCGATCCGGCCACAACCCACCAGCGCGAACCTCACCTTTCGGTCGATGACCGGATCTCTGCGAACATGCATGAACAACTCGATTCTCGGCGCAAGCTTTCGGCGCCAGATGGTGAACCCGTCTTTTTGGGCGAAGCCCCCGATTTTACGGCACGAACAACGCCCCTCTGCCGTGCGTGGTGCGACCGCACGCGAAGGCCATAAAATTAACGATCAGACACAAAACAAGCCATGACCGAAGAACACCCGCCCACTTTGATCGCCGCGACGGAACAAAACCGGCTGATCACCGAGCGCCGCGAGAAACTCGCGCTCATTCGCCAACAAGGCATTGCGTTTCCGAACGACTTCAAGCCCAAACACCACGCCGCCGAACTGCTGCGCCAGCACGTCGCCAAACCGAACGAAGAGCTGGAGCCGCTGGGCGTGCACGTGGTGGTGGCCGGCCGGCTGATGCTCAAGCGCGTGATGGGCAAGGCGAGCTTCGCGACGCTGCAGGACGGCTCGGGCCAGATCCAGCTCTTCGTCACGCGCGACGCGCTCGGTGAAGAGCCCTACGCCGCGTTCAAGCACTGGGACCTGGGCGACATCCTCGGCGCCGAAGGCACGCTCTTCAAGACCAAGACCGGCGAACTCTCGGTCCGCGTGAGCGTGTTGCGCCTGTTGACGAAGAGCCTGCGCCCGCTGCCCGACAAGTTCCACGGCATGGCCGACCAGGAGCAGAAGTACCGCCAGCGTTACGTCGATCTCATCACCGATGGCGACGCGCGGGCGCGCTTCGCGGCGCGCAGCAAGGCGCTGAGCTCCATCCGCCAGTTCATGGTCGAGCACCACTTCATGGAAGTGGAAACGCCGATGCTGCACCCGATCCCGGGCGGTGCGAACGCCAAGCCTTTCGTCACGCACCACAACGCGCTCGACCAGCAGATGTTCCTGCGCATCGCACCCGAGCTGTACCTGAAACGGCTGATCGTCGGCGGCTTCGAGCGTGTGTTCGAGATCAACCGCAGCTTCCGCAACGAAGGCATCTCGGTTCGGCACAACCCCGAATTCACGATGATGGAGTTCTACGCGGCCTACTGGAACCACCATGATCTGATGGAGTTCACCGAGCAGGTGTTGCGCCACGCGGCACGCCAGGCGACCGGCTCGGCCACGCTCACGTATGGCGGCAAGCCGGTCGACTTGGACCGACCCTTCGCGCGCCTGACGGTGCGGGATTCGCTCACTGCGCACGCCGGATTGACGGCCGCCGAAGCGGTCGACCCGACCGTGCTGCGCACCGCGCTCAAGTCACACGGCGAAGAAGCACCGGCGCACTGGAAACTCGCCGAGCTGCAGTTCGGCCTGTTCGAAGCGGTGGTCGAAGAGAAGCTGTGGGACCCGACCTACATCATCGACTACCCCGTCGAGGTCTCGCCGCTGGCGCGCGCCTCGGACGCCGACCCGTCGATCACCGAACGCTTCGAGCTTTTCATCACCGGCCGCGAATACGCCAACGGCTTCTCGGAGCTGAACGACGCCGAAGACCA
>JANYFX010000151.1 GCA_025359585.1 Rhizobacter sp.
TTGTGCGCTTCGGTGCGGGTGCGCGGCACGATCTTCTCGATGCGGCCGTTCTCGTCGCACACGATCTGCGTCTCGACGGTCTCGAAGTCGATCGCACCGCGCTTGACGCGCGCCTTGAGCAGCGCGCGGTACACGTCGTGAAGATCGAGCAGGTGCGGCACCAGCGCTTGCCGCTTGGTGGCTTCGAGCCCGCGCGTGTTGGCGAGGATGGCCGCGACCTCGGTGTAGGTGAACCGCGCCTGCGAGCAGATCACGGCCGGGAAGAACTGGTAGGCATGCACATCGCCGCTCGCCGTGATGAGCATGTCGCACACCATCGCCAGCCGGTCTTCGTTCGGGTTCAGCGAACACAGGCCGTTGGAGATCTTCTCCGGCAGCATCGGGATCACGCGGCGCGGAAAGTAGACCGAGGTCGCTCGCTCGTACGCATCGACATCGAGTGCTTCGCCCGGCTTCACGTAGTGGCTCACGTCGGCGATGGCGACGATGAGGCGCCAGCCGTTGTTGTTCTTGACCTTGCCGATCTTGGCGGGCTCGCAGTACACCGCATCGTCGAAGTCGCGAGCGTCTTCGCCGTCGATGGTGACGAGCGCCACGTCGGTCAGGTCGATGCGGTTCTTGCGATCGACCGGGCGGATCTTGTCGGGCAGGCCCGCCGCCTGCGCCAGCGTCTCGGGTGAAAAGCGGTGCGGCACTTCGTACTTGCGCACCGCGATCTCGATCTCCATGCCCGGGTCGTCGATCTCGCCCAGCACCTCGGTCACGCGACCGACGGGCTGCGAATACATCGACGGCGGTTCGGTGAGTTCGATCGCCACCACTTGCCCCGCGGCTGCGTTCGACGTGGCGTTCTTCGGGATCAGGATGTCCTGCCCGTAGCGCTTGTCTTCCGGGGCGACAAGCCAGACGCCGCTTTCGTGCAGCAGCCGGCCGATGATCGGCGCTTTCTTGCGCTCGATGATTTCGAGCACGCGTCCTTCGGGCCGGCCTTTGCGGTCGTAGCGAACCACACGCGCCTTGACGCGGTCGTGGTGCAGCACCGCGCGCATCTCTTGTTGTGAAAGATAAAGATCGGCCTGGCGGTCGTCGCGCACGACGAAACCGTGACCGTCACGGTGCCCTTGCACCGTGCCCTCCATTTCGGCCATCAGCTCTGCGCCGATGGGGGTCGTGGGATTTTTGAATGATGTTGTTTTGATGATATAGTCCAAGACTTCCTGAAATGCCCAGGTGGCGGAATTGGTAGACGCACTAGTTTCAGGTACTAGCGGGTAACTCCGTGGGGGTTCGAGTCCCTTCCTGGGCACCATAAGCACAAGCTCGCTTCTTGAAAAGACAGCGGGCTTTTTGCTTTCCGGGATCAGATTTGTTGTGATGTTGACAGTGAGTTTGAGGGCCTGCTCACGCAGGCCTTCGTTCTTTGCGTGATGGATCAAATCACGAATTTCTTTGCCAGCGCGTCGGGCCGCATGTCGTCGTACTCTTCGAATGGCTGGTGGATCCACGGGCTCGAAGGCAGCATCTCGACGAAGTAATCCGGCGTGTACGTGGAGACGCCCTTCGTCCAGATCACCGCCGAGCGCAGCTCGCTGATCGACGGCATGCCACGCAGCCGATCGACCACCGCGCGCAGCGTGACGCCGGAGTCGGCCAGATCGTCGACCAGCAGCACGCGGCCGGCCAGTTCGCCCTTGGGCAGCGTGATGTACTTCGCCAGGTCGAGCCGGCCCTGGATCGTGCCCGCATCGGCACGGTACGAGCTCGTTGCCATGATCGCCAGCGGCTTGTCGAACACCCGCGAGAGCACGTCGCCCGGCCGCATGCCACCCCGCGCCAGGCACAGGATCTGGTCGAACTCCCAGCCCGACCCGGCGATCTTCAGCGCCAGCCGCTCGATCAGCATGTGGTACTCGTCCCAGCTCACATACAGGTGTTTGCCATCGTCGGTCAGCATGCGTTTTCCTTGGGACTCGAGTTGAAGAGTGTTCGGTGCGCGGCAGCGTGTCAGGCCTGATACGGGTGGCGCAAAAGAATCGTGTGCACCCGGTCGGGGCCGGTCGAAACCATGTCGATCGGCGCGCCGATGAGCGACTGGATGCGCTCCAGATAACGCCGCGCGTTCAAAGGCAGCTTGTCC
>JANYFX010000202.1 GCA_025359585.1 Rhizobacter sp.
GGTGCCGTGAACCTCGAAAAAGCGCTGCGCGCCCACGACCGCCTCGGCGGCCACATGGTCAGCGGCCACGTCGACGGCATCGGCCGCGTGAGCCACTTCGAGCGTGTCGGAGAATCGCGGGAACTGCGCATCGAAACACCCGCCGAGCTGGCGCGTTTCATCGCCTACAAGGGTTCGATCACCGTCAACGGCGTGAGCCTCACGGTCAACCGCGTGATCGACAACGCGGCCGGCTGCGAACTCAGCATTAACCTGATTCCGCACACGATCGAGAACACCACGCTGGGCGGGTTGGTGGTCGGCAGCCGGGTCAACCTCGAAATCGACCTGATCGCACGCTACGTCGAACGCATGCTCACTGCGGCGGCGGTGCGCAGCTGACGCGTTCAGCGCACCTCGGGCCGGGAGGCCCAGACACCTACAATTCAGCCATGTCCATTTCCCCCATTCCCGAGCTCGTGGCCGAGCTGGCCGCCGGCCGCATGATCATCCTGGTCGACGAAGAAGACCGCGAGAACGAAGGTGATCTCGTGATCGCCGCCGACCATGTGAGCGCCGAGGCCATCAACTTCATGGCGCGTTTCGGGCGCGGCCTGATCTGCCTCACGCTCACGCCCGAGCGTTGCGACCGCCTGCAGCTGCCTTCGATGACGCAGCGCAACGGCACCCGCCACGGCACCGCGTTCACCGTGTCGATCGAAGCCGCCACCGGCGTCGAGACCGGCATCTCGGCGGCCGACCGCGCACGCACCGTACAAGCCGCCGTGGCGCGCGACGCCAAGGCCAGCGACCTGGTGCAGCCCGGCCACATCTTCCCGCTGCGTGCGCAGGAAGGTGGCGTGTTGATGCGCGGCGGGCACACCGAAGCCGGTTGCGATCTGGCCGGCATGGCCGGCTTGTCGCCCGCCGCCGTGATCTGCGAAGTGATGAAGGACGACGGCACGATGGCGCGCCTGCCCGACCTGATCGTCTTCGCGAATGAACACGGCCTGAAGATCGGCACCATCGCCGACCTGATCGAATACCGCAGCCGCAACGAAAGTCTGATCGAACGTGCCGGTGGCCGCAAGCTCACCACCGCGCAAGGCGAGTTCGACTGCAGCGCCTTCCGCGACCGCAACGGCGGCCTGCATCTGGCCCTCACGCGCGGCCAATGGACCGCCGCCGACGAAGTGCTGGTGCGCGTGCACGAACCGCTCTCGGTGATGGACCTGCTCGACGTGGGCACCGAGTGCGAACACTCCTGGCCGCTGCCCAAGGCGCTGTCGGTCTTGCACGCCCACGGCCGCAGTGCCGCCGTGTTGTTGAACTGCGGCGAAGACGTGGCGGCGCTGGTGCCGCACGTGCTGCCCGCGAAAACCGGCGCTGCGCCGCAGCCGCGGCAGATGGACCTGCGCACCTACGGCATCGGCGCGCAGATCCTGCGCGAGCTCGGCATCTCGAAGATGAAGCTGCTCGGCAGCCCGCGCCGCATGCCCAGCCTGACCGGCTACGGCCTCGAAGTCACCGGCTTCATGGCCGCCGAAAAATGAGAAAGAATTTCCATGCAAGACGCTGACAAGAGCAGCTCGCAAAGCGGTGGCCAGCAAGCGCGCATCGATGGCCGCGACCTGCGCCTCGGCATCGTGCAGGCACGCTTCAACGCCGCCCTCACCGACAAGCTCGCGGCCTCATGCCTGGCCGAGCTGCACACGTTGGGCGTCGAGGCCAAACACATCAAGCACGTGACGGTGCCGGGCGCGCTCGAAGTGGCGCTGGCCTTGTCGGCGCTGGCCGAGAGCGAAGACTTCGACGCGCTGATCGCGCTCGGCTGCATCATTCGCGGCGAGACCTACCACTTCGAACTCGTCGCCAACGAAAGCGGCGCCGCCGTGACGCGCATTTCGCTCGACCGCGAAGTGCCGATCGCCAACGCGATCCTCACGGTCGAGAATGAAACACAGGCCTGGGCCCGGGCCGAAGAAAAAGGCCGCGATGCCGCCCGTGTGGCCGTCGAGATGGCGAACCTGATGGAAGACCTTTCGTGACCGACACCCCCGAGCCAGACACCGCTGCCGCTGCCAAAACGCCGGCCAAGCCCGCGCCCAAACATCCGAAGCCGAAATCGGTGCGCCGCCGCTCGCGCGAAGTCGCCCTGCAAGGCCTGTACGAATGGCTCGTGTCGCATGCCGAGGCCAGCCTGATCGACGCCCACATGCACGAGCAGGAAGACTTCGTCAAATGCGACGCTGCGCACTTCGACGCGCTGCTGCACGGCTGCATCCGCGAGGCGGCCGAGATCGACGCGCTGCTCTCGAAACACGTCGACCGCAAGACCACGCTGCTGTCGCCGATCGAACACGGCGTGTTGATGATCGGCGTGTACGAGCTCAGGCACTGCATCTCGATCCCGTACAAGGTGGCGATCAACGAAGCGGTCGACCTGGCCAAGAGTTTCGGCGGCACCGACGGCCACAAGTACGGGAACGGCGTGCTCGACAAGGCGGCCGCCGAACTGCGGCCGGTCGAAGTCGAAGCGGCTCGCGCGGCGCGGCGCTGAATTTCATGAGGCTCGCCCGGCGGCTCGACCACATCGAGCCCTACTACGTGATGGAGTGCGCCAAGGCCGCGGCCGAGCTGGCGCGCAGCCCCGAGTGCGTCGACTCGCCGATGATCTTCCTGAACATCGG
>JANYFX010000212.1 GCA_025359585.1 Rhizobacter sp.
AGAATGCGGCCGTCGCCATCGATGTCTTCGGTGGTCAGGCCATCGACAGGTTCTTCCTCGAACGGATATCGCTTCGTGCTGGAACGGATGTGGCGCGGCTTGTCGGCCAGCGCCAGCTCGGCGCCGTCGGGGTTCAGGCGCGGGCACAGGTAGACGGTGCGGGTCTCGAGCAGCTGCGTGATCTGGTCGTCGAGGCCGTGGCCGACGAGGAGCCGGTGCAGGTAGTACAGCACCGCCGTGCTGGCGGTGAGTTCGGCCGCGTGGATGTTGCCGTCGGCCCAGAACGCGGGCTTGTCGGCGTGCGCGCCGGTGGCGGTGTTGGTGACCGTCACGACCCAGATGTCGCGGCCTTCGAAGCTCTTGCCGATGGAAGCCACCGAGACTAGGTCGGGCCGCGCATCGGCGTAGTCGAACAGCAGGCGCGACAGTTCGGCGTACTTGTAGAAGGTGTCGAAATACGGGGTGGGGAGCGCGGGTGTGGTCATGGGCTGCGGCAGGGGCGGGAGTCGATGCAGCTTACAACAGCATCGCGGCTCAGCCGGCCACGGGCGCCCCGTCCAGGAAGACGCGCAACTCGCCGGGTGCAAACGCCGTCCAGGCTTCGTTGTTCGTCAGCGGCTCGGTGACGATGATCGCAACGCGGTCGCGCTCGGAGGTCAGCTCGGCAAAGTCGACCGTCACGTCGTCGTCTTGCAGCGAGGCCTGCAGGAACGGGTGCTGGCGCACCAGGTGGTGCAGGTGCGTCGAGCAGTGCGCCCACAGCGCCTGGCCGTTGCTGAGCATGAAGTTGAACGTGCCGTGTTTCGCGGCGACGGGGGCCAGCTCACGCAGCGTGGCGGTGAGCTCGGTGATGGAAGGAACGCTCGCGTGCGCCTTGGCCAGCTCCCGCATCAGCCAGCAGAACGCACGCTCGCTGTCGGTGCCGCCGACCGGGCGGAACGCGCCATGCAGGCGCAGGTTGAAATCCTTCAGGTCACCGTTGTGCGCGAACACCCAGTAGCGGCCCCACAGCTCGCGCACGAACGGGTGGGTGTTTTCCAGCGCCACGCGGCCCTGCGTCGCCTTGCGTATGTGCGCGACGACGTTGTCGCTCTTGATCGGGTAGCGCCGCACCATCTCGGCGATCGGCGAGGTGCGTGCACTCTGCGCATCGACCATCAGGCGCACACCGGCGCCTTCGAAGAAGGCGATGCCGAAGCCGTCCTTGTGCTCTTCGGCGCGGGTGGAAAAACCGGTGAAGCTGAACATCACGTCGGTCGGCGTGTTGGCGTTGAGGCCGAGCAGTTGGCACATCAGCGGCGATCGATGAAGAGGCGCAGCAAGCCCTTGACGCTGACCAGGCTGCCGGGGTTGCTGGTCTCGTTGAGTACGCCGCTCATGCGCTGCACGATGCGCGGGCTGCGCTTGGCACGCCAGATCAGAAGGTCGGTCAGCCAGGGGCGGCGGTTGACGATGTTGGCGCGCTCGTAAAGCTCGAAGCGTGGCCTGAGCGCCAGCAGCCGCGCTTCGTATGCGACGCGCACCTCGGCCTCGCTCCAGCCTTTGGCGTCGCCGGAGAGCACCGATTCGGCGGCGTGAATGCCGGTCTCGAGCGCCTTGCCGATGCCTTCGCCGGTGAATGAATAGGTGCTGCCCGCGGCCTCACCGGTGACGATCAGCCCCGGCCGCGTGAACCGTGCGCCTTCGAGCGTGCAGCGCAGCGGCGCGCCTTTCATCGGCCCGAGCAGCGTGCCGCCCTGCATCAACTCGCGCGCCGGGGCGTGCACCTTCTGGAATTCGTCCATCACCTGGCGCAGGTTGACTTCCTTCTTCGTCAACTTGCCGTCCTTGGGTTCGGCGTGGCTGTCGGCAATGCCGACGCCGATGTTGAACACACCGTCGCGGCACGGGAAGATCCAGCCGTAGCCGGGGGTGAGCGCGCGGTGCCAGACGATCTCGAGCGCGGTGATGCGCCCGACCATCGCGTCGTTCTTCACATACGCGCGCAGCGCAACGCCGCTCGGCGTGTGGCGTTGCGACATACCCGCCGCGAGCAGCGCCTGCGGCACCGCGCCGCTGGCCAGCACGACCCAGCGCGCGCGCAGCGCGTGCGTGGCCTCGCCCTGCTGCAACGTCGCGCCGACGACACGCTCGCCTTCTTCGATCGTCGCCATGAAACGCAGCGGCGCGAACATGCGCACGCCGGCCGCCACGGCCGCGCGGCAGACGATGTCGTCGAGCTGCTTGCGCGGCAGCACCGCGAGTACGCCAGGCACGTCGATGCTGCCGCCGCGCGGGCCGATGCAGCGCACGAAGCTCGAAGCCTGCGCCTGCGCCATCACCGCGTCGAGCACGCCGAGCTTGCGCAGCGCGTTGTGCGCGTCGGGAATGAGCGCGTCGCCGCAGACCTTGACGCGCGGGAAGGCGTGCTGATCGACCAGCACCACATCGAGCCCGGCGCG
>JANYFX010000215.1 GCA_025359585.1 Rhizobacter sp.
CTGCCTGCCATTCCCGTGAAGGCCAAGGTCGAGACCGATGCGACCTCGGTGCGCGCCACCACCTCGACGATCGGCAAGGGCAACCAGGACCTTCGCGACATTCCGCAATCGGTGACCGTGATCACCGAGAAGCTGATGGACGACCGCCGCATCGACACGCTGAAAGAAGCGCTGCACCAGACCGCCGGCGTGACCTTCCTCGCGGCCGAAGGCGGCGAAGAAGACATCCGCCTGCGTGGCTTCTCGCTCGCCGCCAGCGGCGACATCTATGTCGACAGCCTGCGTGACCCGGCCTTCTACGAGCGCGACACCTTCAGCTTCGACCGGATCGAGCTGCTGCGCGGTTCGGCCTCGATGCTGTTCGGGCGCGGTTCGACCGGCGGTGTCGTCAACCAGGTGAGCAAGCAGGCCTTGCTGACGAACGTGAGCCAGGTCGACTTCACCGTCGGCAGCGGCAACTACATGCGCTTCACCGGCGACTTCAACCTCAAGACGAGCGAGACCGCGGCGGTTCGTTTCAACGTCATGAACACCAACGCCAGCGGCGGCGGCGGCAACGACAAACTCGACAAACAGGGCCTGGCACCGACCGTGCGCTGGGGTATCGGCACCCAAGACGAGTTCTATCTGTCGGGTTATTACCTGCGCAACAACAACGGCATCAACTACGGCCTGCCGTGGCTGCGCGCGAGCTCGACGCAGACGAACGCGAACCCGTCCGGCATCATCGAAGGCCTGGATCCGAAGAACTACTACGGCGCGGCGAGCGACTACAACGCCGGCGGCGCGGCGCTTGCCACCGCAGGCCACACGCACCGCTTCGCCGATGGCGGCGAGCTCAAGTCGGCGATCCGCCAGGGCCGCTACGACCGCGACCAGCGCGCCGGCACGATCCGCTTCTTCACCAACACGAACCCGGCGAATGGCCCGATCGTGTTGACGCCGGGCGCCTCGGGCCCGACGCTCGTCACCGATGCGACCTTGTTGACGCGCGGCGCGCAGAACAAGATCCAGAACATGAACACGACGTATGCGCAGAGCGACTACAGCAACAAGTTCAACTGGTTCGGCGTCAGGAACGAGGTGTTGACCGGCGTCGACGTCGCGCACGAGGTGTTCAACGGCTTCGCGGCGGTGGTGCCGACCGGCGTCGTGCTCGACAAGAACACGCCGCGCACGACGATCGGCACGCCGAACGACGGCACCGGCTTCGTCGACGAGAGCCGGCGCATCCTGCGCCAGCAGGCCGGGTTCGACGCCAAGTCGCTCGGCCTCTACTTCCAGGACCTGGTGCAGATCGCGCCGAGCTGGAAGCTGCTCGGCGGTTTGCGCTGGGACTATTTCAAGGGCAGCTACCAGACCTTCCAGACCAGCACCACGCCGACCACCGCGGTACCGACCCCGCCGCCGCTGGGCACCGTCACGGCCGATCGCGGGCGTTCCGACAACCTGTTCAGCCACCGCCTCGGCGCGCTGTTCCAGCCGAACGATCAGCAGTCGTACCACTTCTCTTACGGCACCTCGTTCAACACCTCGGGCGACACTTACCAGTACGACCTGCCGGGTTCGAACACCGATCCGGAAGGCAGCCGCAACTTCGAGCTCGGCGCCAAGCTCGACCTGTTCGAAGGCAAGCTGAGCGCGCGCGTGGCGGCGTTCCACTCGACCAAGTTCAACGAGCGCAACCGCGACTCACCCGATGGCACGCCGCTGGAAGCCTACGTGCTGTCCGGCAAGCGCCACACCGCCGGCCTGGAGTTCGACCTGGCCGGCCGCATCACGCCGGCCTGGGAAGTGTTCGGCTCGTACGCCTGGATTCCGGTCGCGAAGATCGACGCCGGCCCGCCGAGCGGCGTGGCGCTGTCGGGTGAACTCGTCGGCGACCGACCATCGCTCACGCCGCGCCACAGCGGCACGATCTGGACGACCTACCAGGTGCTGGCCAGCCTGCGTCTCGGTGGTGGCCTGAACGCGCGCAGCTCGCAGACCCCGAACCGCAACCCGGTCGGCATCGTCGCGCCGAGCTTCGTGACCGGCGATGTGATGGCCGAGTACACCTTGAACGAATCGGTGGGCGTCAAGTTCAACGTCAACAACGTGACGAATAAACTCTATGCCGATTCGCTCTACACCGGGCACTACATCCCGGGCCTGGGCCGCAAGATCCAGCTCACGATGACCGCGAGGTTCTAGACAAGCCGATGCTGCTCCACGTCAAACAGGTTCTGTCCGCCGAAGAATTGCTCGAGGCCCGCGCGATTCTGAAGCGGGCGACGTGGAACGACGGCCGCGCGACCTCCGGCGTGCAGTCGGCGCAGGCCAAGAACAACGAGCAGTTGCCACAAGACGGGGCCGAGACCCAGGCGCTGCAGAAGATCGTGCTCGCGGGCCTGAACCGGCACGCCACGTTTTTCTCCGCAGCGCTGCCCAGGCGCGTCTACCCGCCACTCTTCAACCGCTATGGCGGCGCGGCCAATTCTTTCGGCAACCATGTCGACAACGCCGTGCGTTTCATTCCCGGAACGCTCGGCGAGCGTGTGCGTACCGACATCAGCTGCACGCTGTTCCTGAACGAACCGGCCGAGTACGACGGTGGTGAGCTGATCGTCGAAGACACCTTCGGCGCCCAGCGCATCAAGCTCGCGGCCGGCGACATGGTGCTCTACCCCGGCACCAGCGTGCACCGCGTCGAGCCCGTGACGCGCGGCTTCCGGCTTGCGAGTTTTTTCTGGCTCGAGAGCATGGTGCGCAGCGACGAGCAGCGCCGCCTGCTGTTCGACATGGACTCTCACTTGATGCGGCTGCGCACCTCGATCGGTGAGACCGACCCGGCCGTGATCGGCCTGACCGGCACGTAC
>JANYFX010000237.1 GCA_025359585.1 Rhizobacter sp.
AAGACATCTGCTACGCGACCCAGAACCGACAGGACGCGGTCAAGACGCTGGTCGCGATCTGCGAGGTGTTGATCGTCGTGGGTTCGGATACGAGCTCGAACTCCAACCGACTGCGGGAGATCGCCGAGAAGCAGGGCATCCGCGGCTACCTGGTCGACGGCGCGGCGAACCTGCGTCGCGAGTGGCTCGAGGGCGTGGCCAGCGTCGGTGTCACCGCCGGCGCGTCCGCACCCGAGGTGCTGGTACGCGAGGTGGTCGAGCAGCTGCAGGCGTGGGGTGGCCAGCCCGCGGTCGAGGTTCCCGGGCGCGCCGAGCACGTTGTCTTCGGCTTGCCCCGGCCGCTGCGGGTGATCGAGCGCCAGGCCTGATGGCGCGGTTCTGTGCGCGATTCGTTGCCGGTCGGGGGAAAGTTTCCGTATACTTCGCCGCCCTTTAGATGCCGGTGTAGCTCAGCTGGTAGAGCAGTCGCTTCGTAAGCGAGAGGTCGGGGGTTCGATTCCCTCCACCGGCACCATTCCCAGTCAGTGACTTAGACGCGCCGACGCCCTGCGGGCCGAGTCCGGGCGCTGCGCGCGCGCGGCACCGCCGGCGCCGCGACCTGCGTGGCCGCCGCCGCGAGCAGATACTCGCGGAATGCCGCGGCGATCGGCGACAGGCGCTTTCCCGCCGGATGGACCAGATACCAGTGGCCCGCCACCGGGAATCCCTTCACGTTGAGTACGGTCAGCGCCTCGGACATTGGCGGGTGGGCCAGTGCGTGCTCCGACAGCACGCCCACGCCGAGCCGGCCGGCGATGGCCTGCTTGATGGCTTCGTTGCTGCCGAGCTCCAGCCGCACGTTAGGCTGAAATTGCAGCGCGGCAAAGTGTGCGTCGCAGGCCATGCGTGTGCCCGACCCACGCTCCCGCAGAATGAAACGTTCGCCGGCAAGACTGGCCAACGAGACCGATCGCTTGCCCGCCAACCGGTGCGATCTCGGCGCGACCACGACCAGCGGGTTCGGCAACAGCAACTTCTGCTCCAGTTCGATGTCGGCAGGCGGGGTCGACATGATGTAGAGATCGTCGCGATTTTCTCGCAGCCTCGCGACCACCCCGTCGCGGTTCAGAACCTGCAGCGCGATCTCGATCTCGGGATGACTGGCGCAAAACGTGCCGAGCATCGCCGGCACGAAGTACTCGGCCGTGCTGACCATCGCGACCCCGAGCCGGCCTTGTGTCATGCCCTTGAGGGCGGCGATCTTCTGTTCGAACGCAGACCATTCGGCGCTCATGGCCCGCGCCGACTTCACCAGCGCGTGGCCGGCGTCCGTCAGGTGAAGGCGCTTGCCCAACTGCTCGTACAGCGGCAGGCCCACGGCCTCGGTCAGATCCCTGAGTTGCATCGAGACCGTGGGCTGGGTGACATGGCAGGCGCGGGCGGCCGCGGTGATGCTGCCGTTCTCCGCCAAGGCCAGAAACAACTGCAGTTGCCGGAATGTGCAATGCATAGACCAATGCCGATCATTCTTATAAGAACTATCGATTTTACTCGAAGGCCCGCTCGCTCTAGCATGGCCGCGTGACCCGCTTTCGCCCTTATTCATGAACAGCTTTCTCGACCCTGCCATCCTCTTTTTCGCGTTCGGCGTCGTGGCCGGCATGCTCAAGTCGAACCTCGAAATTCCTCACCAGATTTCTCGCTTCCTGTCGCTCTATCTGCTGATGGCGCTTGGCCTGAAAGGTGGGTTCGCGCTGGCCAAGTCGGGCTTGACGGTCGAAGTGGTGGTCAGCCTGGCGTGCGCCGTGGCGCTCGCCATCGCGATCCCTGCGATGAGCTTCTTTGTGCTGCGAAAAGTCATCTCGGGCTTCGACGCAGCGGCCATCGCGGCGACCTACGGCTCGGTGAGCGCAGTCACCTTCATCACGGCGGTGCAGTACCTCGAGACCCACGGCATCCCGTTCGGCGGACACATGGCAGCCGCGATGGCCTTGATGGAGTCTCCGGCGATCGTGATGGCGATCGTCACCGCCAACATGTTGCGGCAGCGCGCAGCAGGCGGCGGGCTGGTGGCCGCGGCGAGCGGCAGCGCGGCGCTCACGGCACCGAAGAGCCTGTCGATGGGGCGCGTGCTGCACGAGTCTTTCACCGACGGCGCCCAGCTGCTTTTGCTCGGTTCGATGCTGGTCGGACTGCTGAGCGGTGACGCCGGCAAGGCCTCGATGCAGCCGTTTTCGGGTGACCTCTTCAAGGGCATGCTCGCATTCTTTCTGCTCGACATGGGCCTGCTCACCGCGCGCAACCTGGGTCAGCTCAAAGGCAAGGCGCCGGCGCTGCTCGCCTACGGAATTTGCGCGCCGCTTGCTCATGCCGGGCTGGCCTTGACGCTGGCGGCCATGGTGGGCATGTCGGTGGGCAATGCGACGCTGCTGACGGTTCTGGCAGCGAGCGCTTCCTACATCGCCGTGCCCGCCGTGCTGCGCCATGCGCTGCCCGAAGCGAACGCGTCGCTGTACTTCGGCATGTCGCTCGGCCTGACATTTCCGTTCAACATCCTTCTCGGCATCCCGCTGTATGCGGCAGCTGCCGCTCGGCTGCTGACATAGTTGCGGCCGCTCCACGCCTTGCCCGCGCTCTACCGCTGAGGTCTTTCGTCAGAGTTCGCCACGCGCGTACTTCTCTTCGAACACCCGCTTCGCGCGGATGTAGGCATTGGCGCAGTCCATCGTCGTCGCGTCATTGCACACCGCAGGCTTGCGGTAGTACTTTTCCCAGGCCTTCGCCTTGCGATCGACCTCCTCGGTTTGCGCCCGCAGCCCTTCTTCTTCGGCTTGCTGTTGTGCGGCAACGGCCTGCTGCCGTTGCGCTTCTTGCTGCTGGAGCCGCGTCTGGCGCGCCGCATCACGATCCCCGGCTTCGTTCAGCAACTTTTGCCCTTCGAGCTGCGACTGCTGCAAGGCATTCGGAACGCTGCGGATCTTGAGTTCGGCCGCGGCCTCGGCGCGTGTATGAACGATCCACGCGAGCACTGCGAACAGCAAGGCCGCGGCAGCGAGCATGACCAGCACGATCGCCCAGGGAGAAAAGCGCCGGGGCCGGCTGTCGGCCGCGCGCGCTTTTCGCTTCTGTTCCTTGCGGTACCACTCGCGGTCTTCGAAACCCATGCTTCACCGCCGGCTTGAACGCCCACGACGGGGCGGAGTTGATCAAGAACCATCGTACACGCGCGACGCGCGCCGGCGCCGGCAGCAACACCCGCCCCGTTTGCGCTACCCTTGCCCCCGCCAAACGCCCCAAGGAGCCACGATGTTCGAAACCGCGATCGCCGGAAGCCTGCCCAAACCCGCCTGGCTCGCCGAAACACAGAAGCTCTGGCCGAAGTGGCAGAGCGCCGGCGCCGAGCTGGCACAGGCCAAGCTCGACGCCACGCTGCTGTGGATCAAGGCGCAGGAAGACGCAGGCCTCGACGTGATCGGCGACGGCGAGCAGTCGCGCCAGCACTTCGTGCACGGCTTTCTCGAAAAGGTGGCGGGCATCGACTTCGAGCACAAGGTCGAGATGGGCATCCGCAACGACCGCTACAAGGCGATGCTGCCGCAGGTGGTGGGGCCGCTTTCGCTGACCGGGCGTGTCCACGAGACCGAAGCACGCTTCCTGCGCGCCCACACAAGCAGGAAGATCAAGTTCACCTTGCCCGGCCCGATGACGATCGTCGACACCGTCGCCGACTGCCACTACGGCGACCGCGTGCAGATGGCGATGGCCTTCGCCGAGCTGCTGAACCAGGAAGCGCTCGCGCTCGAAGCCGACGGCGTCGACATCGTTCAGTTCGACGAGCCGGCTTTCAACGTCTACCTCGACGACGCCGCCGGTTGGGGCGTGCAGGCCCTCGAGCGCGCGGCCCGTGGCCTGAAGTGCAAGACGGCGGTGCACATCTGCTACGGCTACGGCATCACCGCCAACAACGACTGGAAGAAGACGCTGGGCGAAGAGTGGCGCCAGTACGAACGCGTTTTCCCCGCACTCGCGGCCAGCAGCATCGACCAGGTGAGCCTGGAGTGCATTCACTCGCACGTGCCACCCGAACTGATGGCGCTGCTTGCGGGCAAGGACGTGATGGTCGGTGTGATCGACGTCGCCAACGATGCGATCGAAACCGCCGAGGAAGTGGCCGACACGATCGGCCGCGCGCTGCGCTTCGTGCCACGCGAACGCCTGATCGCCTGCACCAACTGCGGCCTGGCCCCGATGAGCCGCGAGGTGGCGCAGGCGAAGCTCGCCGCGCTGGCGCAGGGCGCGGCGCTGGCGCGCACCCGCTACAGCGCCTGAAGGGCGCGAGGGCGCCTCCGTCAATCGTTCGCGAAGCTGTACGGCCCGCCGCGTTCGAGCGCCCGCTTGTAGGCCGGCCGGGCGTGAATGCGCTTGAGGTAGCCCATCAGCTTCGGGCGGCTCGCGTCGAGCCCGGCGCGCTGCGCGGCGGCTTCGATCGGAAAGCTCATTTGCACGTCCGCCGCACTGAACTCGGCGCCGACGAACCACTCGCCTTTGCCCAGTTCGCCTTCCATGAAGTCGAGCTGGCGCTTCAGGTTGGGCGTGACCATCGCCGCCTTCACCTTGCCCGAAATGGCCTTGGCGATCGGCTTCACGAAAAAAGGCATCGGCGAGCTCTCGACCTTGTCGAAGATCAGCTTGAGCAGCAGCGGCGGCATGGCCGAGCCTTCGGCGAAGTGCATCCAGTAGCGCCAGCGCAAACGCTCGGGCGTGCCGATGGCGGGCGCCAGGCGACCGTTGCCGTAACGCTCGACCAGGTACTCGATGATCGCGCCCGATTCGGCCACCGTCACGTCGCCATCGGTGATCACCGGCGACTTGCCGAGCGGGTGCACCTTCTGCAGCTCGGGCGGCGCGAGCATGGTTTGCGCGTTGCGCTCGTACTTCTTGATCTCATAAGGCAGGCCGAGTTCTTCGAGCAGCCACAGCACACGCTGCGAGCGGGAATTGTTGAGGTGGTGGACGACGATCATGGTGGAGGTGGCCGGTGGCGGAAGAGGCCGCATTGTCGCGCGCTCGTAACGGGTTGCATTGTGGCGCGGCGTTGTCCGACACGCGCTTCGGGCATGGCCGACACGACGAGGCCTGTTCGCCCGACACGTGGCCTCGTTCGCCGGGCCTAGAGTGGGCCGCTCTGAACCCCCCCAGCAAAGGAAACACCCATGAAACCCGTTCTCAAACTCGTGCTGGCATGCGCACCCATGATCTTCGTCGCGGCCTGCGGTGGCGGTGACGATGCTGCCGACCGACTCGATCTGGCCGATCCGGCCGTGCGCTTCGTGAATGCTTCGCAGACACCCGGAAACCTCACGCTCAACAGCGCCGGCGTTGCCCGAGGCGACGCCACCAACACCCCCTACCCGTTCGTGTCGAACTATGACTTCGGCATCAGCACCTCGGCCGCCGATTGGACGATCACGACTGCCGTCGGCAACGTGGCCGTTGGCAGCAAGGTGAACATCAATCCGCAACGCGGGACCCGGTACACCCTGGTTGCGATGGACTCCGCACCCGGCACCACGAACCTGTACAGGATCGACGACCCGTACAACGTGCCCTTGGGCAGCTCCAGCGCACACTTGCGCGTCGTGAACGCGTCGGTCGCTGCAGGCACCGTCGACGTCTACATGACGACCGGCCTCAATGCCGACATCAGCACCGCGGCCCCGAAGATCGCCGCGATCGCCACCAACACGGCAGGGCCGGCATCGGGTTCAGACTCGGTCGACATCCCGGGCGACACGACCTACCAGGTGCGCGTCTTCGCCACGGGACAGCGGACCAACCCGCTGTTCTCGGGGCAGCTGACCATCGAAAAGGGCAAGGACGTTCTGATCGTGACGGTGCCCGCCATCGGCGGCATCAGCGCGCTGGTCAAGGTCGAAGGCGGGCCTCCGGCCGCAACGATCCCGACGCTCTGAACCACCGGCGCCGGGGTTCGCGCCCCGGTGTCGCCTCACCGCTGGTAACGCCTGAGCGTTTCGTTTCGACGTTCGCTCCCGTACAGTGTGGGTTTCGAACTTCGACACGAAAGATCGAACCGATGAAACACACATTCAAATTCGCGCTCGCCGTCGCAACGCTGGCGGTGGTGGCGGCCTGTGGCGGTGGCGGCGACTTGCTCGACCGCCTCGATCTGGCTTCGCCGGCGGTGCGCTTGGTCAATGCTTCGCCCCTGGACCCCAGCGCAACCCTTTATCGCAATGGCAGGCGGCTCGACGACGCAACGACCCAGCTCACCTACAAGTACGAGTCGAACTACTTCGACGTGAGCGAAGAAAACCAGGTCGATTGGGAAGTGCGCGACGCCGCCGCTGGCCGCACGATCTACTTCGGCACCACCGACGTGGAGCGTGGCAACAAGTACAGCTTCGTGGTGCTGCAGACCTCGGCCACCACGAATGGCGTTCTCGCCATCAACGACCCCTACAACAAGAACCTGGGCACCGAGAAGACCCGCATGCGCGTCGTCAACGGCGCCTACAACACGGCCAGTGTCGATGTCTACCTGAATGCACCCGGCACCGACATCACCGCCGTGAGCCCGTTCATTTCGGGTGCGGCGTTCAAGAGCTCGCAGCCGCTGTCGGGCGACGATGCAAAAGGGCTCAACGGGGGCGACTACCAGGTGCGCGTGACGACCACCGGCACC
>JANYFX010000240.1 GCA_025359585.1 Rhizobacter sp.
CTCTCGCTCGTCTACGCCACACGCGCGGTCGCGGTCACGCTGTTCATGCTGGCACCGAAGACGGAAGCGGTGATGCTGGTGTTCGCAGCGGTCATCGGCCGAACAGCGTGCCCATGTGCGCCGTGCCGAACATCTTGGCGACCAACCCGACAGTGGGCGGCACGGTCGACAGGAAGGTCAGGCCGATGACCGCTGCGAACACCAGCATCACCGCTTCCGTCTTCGGTGCCAGCATGAACAGCGTGACCGCGACCGCGCGTGTGGCGTAGACGAGCGAGAGCAGCGACTTCATGCGCCAGCGGCTCACCGCCCAGCCCATCGAAAAGCTGCCGACGATGTTGAACAGGCCGACCATCGCCAGCGACCACGCACCCAACGCAGCGGGCAACTGGCAAGCCGCCACCACACCGGGTAAGTGGGTGGCGATGAAGGCGACGTGAAAACCGCAGACGAAAAAACCGATCGTCAGCCACTGGAAGCTGCGGTTCGAGACGGCGCCCGCCACCGCCTCGCGCGTGGACTGCGTCTTCACCGGCGCCGCACCGGCCGCGGCTGCCGACTGCAAGGCATTGCCACGCAGCACCCAGGCAGCAGGCAACGCGAACAATGAAATCACGGCGAGGCTCTGCAAGGCCACCACCCAGCCCGCCGCGGCGGTGATGCCTTGCGCGATCGGCGCAAACAGGAACTGCCCGAACGAACCGCCGGCGTTGACGATGCCGGTCGCCATGCCGCGCTTTTCTGGCGGAATGAGGCGCGTGGCCGCGGCCATCAGCACCGACGGCCCGGCCATGCCGGCGCCACCGGCCGAGAGCACGCCGATCGCGAAGATCAAACCCACGGTCGTCGTCATGAAGGGCGTGAGCGCGGTGCCGATCGCCACGAGCGTGATGCCGAGCAACAGCACACGCGCGGTGCCGATGCGGTCGGCGACCATGCCGGCGAAAGGTTGTGTCAAACCCCACCACAGCTGGCCGAACGCGAACGCGAGGCTGATGCTCGCGAGGCCCAGACCCGTGGACGTGTTCATCGTGCCGAGGAACAGACCCATCGACTGGCGCGCACCCATCGTGATGGCCAGCGTGCCACCGGCCGCGAGCAGCACCAGGCCCACGCCGTAGCGCCGTTGCGGCGAAAGAGCTTCACTCATCGCTGTCTCCGGAGGTCTCGTTCATCAGCGCCAGACAGTGGTCCAGCAGTTCGTGCAATTGCGCCACCGTGGCCACGCCGAGCCGCTCGTTGAGCGCGAGCTGGGCGCGTTTCCATTCGCGTTGCGTCTCGGCGCGCTTGTCGCGGCCGGCGTCGGTGGCGGTGACGAAGCGGCTGCGGCCGTCGTCGCCGGGGCCGACTTCGACCCAGCCCTGCGCCACCAGCGGCTGCAGGTTGCGCGTGAGCGTGGACGCGTCCATTTCCATGTGACCCGCCAGTTCGCCCGGCCGCACCGGACCCAGCTTGACGATGTGCGACAACAACGAGTACTGGCTCGTCTTCAGCCCCGTGGCGCCGACGATGCGGTCGTAGTGCTGGCTGACGCGGCGGTTGAGCTGGCGCAGCTTGAAACTGGTGCAGCCGACAGGCGCAGTCACTGCGCCTTCGGCAGCCCGCCGGGGCTTCGTGTTTGGTGTCTTGAGCATGGAATCAATTGTAGCTACAATTGTTGTAGTTACAATTATTATTGGAGAACACATGGACACGAAGACCGACCCGGCCGCAGTTCTGGCGCAATGGGAAGCCGACGAAAAAGCGTGTCGCGATCGCCTTGGCTCACCCGGCGTGGCGCGCCCGGAGCAGGCCCTGGGCAAGACCGGCCTGCAGTTCTTCGAAGGCATCTTCGCCGGCGAACTGCCGGGGCCATCGATCGGCGCGACGCTGTCGTTCCTGCCGGTCGAAGTCAGCTTCGGCCGCGCTGTGTTCCAGGGTCGCCCGAAGCTGGAGCACTACAACCCGATCGGCACCGTGCACGGCGGCTGGATCTCGACCTTGCTCGACTCCTGCGTCGGCTGCGCGGTGCACTCCACCTTGCCAGCCGGCAAGGCCTACACGACCGCCGAACTGAAAGTCAACTTCGTGCGCGCCGTCACCACGAAAGTGCCGCTGGTGCGCGCCATCGGCACCGTCATCCACGTCGGCGGGCGCATGGCCACGGCCGAAGGCCGGCTCGTCGGCCCCGACGGAAAGCTGTACGCTCACGCATCGACCACCTGTTTCATCTTCGATGCCCCATGAAAGAACTTCCATGAGACTGCTCCACACCATGCT
>JANYFX010000244.1 GCA_025359585.1 Rhizobacter sp.
GACGATCGTCATTTAAAACTCAACCCAAGGAACTCCCCATGCAAATCAAAAACTCCGTTGTTCTGGTAACCGGCGCCAACCGTGGCCTGGGCCAAGCCTTTGTCAACGCACTGCTGGCCGCCGGCGCCGCCAAGATTTATGCCGCCGCACGCGACCCCAGCAGCATCACGCTGCAAGGCGTGGTGCCCCTGAAGCTGGACGTGACCAACCCCGCCGACATTGCCGCCGCAGCCAAGGTGGCCAGCGATGTGACCCTGCTCATCAACAACGCCGGCATCGGCCGCGGCTCGTCCTTTCTGGCCGCTGGCAGTGCAGACGCCGCGCGCACCGAGCTGGAGACCAACTTCTTTGGCCCGCTGCTGCTCAGCCAGGCGTTTGCGCCCATCCTCAAGGCCAATGGCGGTGGCGCCATCGTGAACGTGCTGTCGGTGCTGAGCTGGCTCAACATTGCCAGCGCGGCGACCTACAGCGCGTCGAAGTCGGCCGCCTGGTCGCTGACCAATGGCTTGCGCGGTGAGTTGCGTGCGCAGGGCACGCAGGTGGTCGGCGTGCACGTGGGCTTCATGGACACCGACATGACCAAGGGCCTGGACACGCCCAAGGCCGACCCGAAAGACGTGGTTCGCCAGACGCTCGCCGCCATCGAGGCCGGCCAAGAAGAAGTGCTGGCCGACGCCTTGAGTCGCCAGGTGCGTCAGGGCCTCGCAGCCGAACGCGGTGTGTACCTCGGCGAAGCCGTGCACTGATCGCAAGGCATGACCGCCACCCTGACCAAACCCACTGCCGCGGCATCCCCCGCGATGGACCCGCGCACCCGGCTGCTGCTCGAAGGCCCGATCATCGGCACGCTGCTGCGGCTGGGCGCGCCGAACATGCTGGTGATGCTGGCACAGGCGTCGGCCGGCCTGATCGAAACCTACTTCGTCGGCCAGCTCGGCACCGACGCCCTCACCGGCATGGCGCTCGTGTTCCCGCTCGTGATGCTGATGCAGATGACCTCGGCCGGCGCGATGGGAGGCGGCGTCGCCTCGGCCGTCGCACGTGCGCTCGGTGCGCGGCGGCGCGACGACGCCAATGCGCTGGTGATGCACGCGATGCTGATCGCGCTGGTGTTCGGGCTGTTCTTCACCGCCTCGGCCTTCCTCGGCGGGCGCGCGCTCTACACGCAGATGGGCGGCAGCGGCGCGTCGCTGGCCGCGGCGATGACGTATTCGAACTGGGTCTTCGCCGGCGCGATCCTGGTCTGGGTCTTCAACTCGATGGCTTCGCTGATCCGCGGCACCGGCAACATGCGGGTGCCGGCTATCGTGACGGTCGCGGGCACGGTGCTGCTGGTGCCGATGTCGCAGGTTTTCATCTTCGGCTGGGGCTCGATGCCGGGGCTGGGCATCGCCGGCGGCGCGCTCGCGCTGCTGGCCTACTACGCGCTCGGTTGTGTGGCGCTCGGCCTCTACCTCGTGTCGCGCCACAGCCTGCTCAAGCCCACGCTCGCCCACCTGCGCATCCGCTGGGTTCTGCTCGCCGACATCCTGAAGATCGGTCTCGTCGGCACGATCTCGACGCTGGCCACCAACCTGTCGATCGGCATCGCGACCGGCCTGGTCGGCAGCTTCGGCACGGCGGCGATCGCCGGCTACGGCACCGCCTCAAGGCTCGAGTACCTGCTGGTGCCGCTGGTCTTCGGCATGGGCGGGCCGCTGGTCGCGATGGTCGGTACCTGCATCGGCGCGGGTCAACGCGACCGGGCCTTGCGCGCCGCGTGGATCGGCTCGGGCATGGCGGCGGCGGTGGCCGAGGTGGTCGGCCTGGTGGCCTTCCTGTGGCCGCACGCGTGGCTGACGCTGTTCGGCCACGAGCCCGAGATGCTGGCGGCCGGCACGCTCTACCTGCACACCGTGGCACCGTTTTATGGTTTCTTCGGTCTGGCGCTGGCGCTCTACTTCGCGTCGCAAGGCGCGGGCAAGCTGATGTGGCCGGTGTGGGGCAACGTCGGGCGGCTGCTGGTGGCTGGCCTCGGCGGCTGGCTCGCACTCAAGGCGGGTTGGGGGCTGACCGGTGTATTCGTCGCCCAGGCGGCCGGGCTGGTGGTGTACTGCGTGGTCAACGCCTCGGCCATCATGGCCGGCGCGTGGTTCGGCCCGGTGCGCTGGCGCCGCGCAAGTGCACACCAGAGCAAGGAAGGGGCGATGCTGGCACCATAGCGCTCTTCGCAAGAGCGCCACGGAGACCGGCATGCCCAACACACAAACCAGCCCCACCATTCGCGTCGACCAGCATGGTGGCGCAGACGCCATGCGCCTCGTCGACCTGCAAATCGGCGATCCCGGCCCGGGCGAGATTCGCATTCGCCACCACGCCTGCGGGCTGAACTTCATCGACGTGTACCAGCGCTCCGGTGTGTACACGCTTCCGATGCCGCTTTCGCTCGGCATGGAAGCCGCAGGCGTCGTCGAAGCCGTGGGCGAGGGCGTGACACACCTGAAGGCCGGCGACCGCGCCGCCTATGCCAGCAACCCGCCGGGCAGCTACAGCACGCTGCGCGTGATGCCGGCGAAGTGTGTGGTGAAGCTGCCCGACGGCATCTCGTTCGAGACCGGCGCCGCGATGATGTTGAAGGGCCTGACCGCGCAATACCTGCTGAAGAAAACGCTGCCGCAGGAAGGCCTGCAGGCCGGTGACTTCGTGCTCTTCCACGCCGCCGCCGGTGGTGTCGGCCTGATCGCCTGCCAGTGGGCCAAGGCGCTCGGCCTGCAACTGATCGGCACCGCGGGGTCGGATGAAAAGTGCGCACTGGCGCGTGAACACGGCGCCGCATTCACGATCAACTACCGCAGCGAAGACTTCACCGCGCGGGTGAAGGAGATCACCGGCGGCAAGGGCGTGAAGGTGGTCTACGACTCGGTCGGCAAAGACACCTTCGAGAAGTCGCTCGACTGCCTGCGTCCCTTCGGCCTGATGGCCAGCTTCGGCAACGCCTCGGGCGTGGTGCCGCCGTTTGCACCCGGCATTCTCGGCGCCAAAGGCTCGCTCTACATGACCCGCGCCACGCTGTTCACGCACATCGCCACGCGCGAGTCGACGCAGGCGATGGCCGACGACCTGTTCGCGGTGGTGGGCAGCGGCCAGGTGAAGATTCGCATCGACCAGCGATACGCGCTGGCTGATGTGGCGCAGGCGCACCGTGATCTGGAAGCGCGCAAGACGACTGGGTGCAGTGTGTTGATTCCCTGAGGTTGATGGGCAACGTTTGGCGCGTGCGCCGCGCCGGGCCGCTGTGTTCCGCTCATGTCCTCCGGGTTGGGCTCTCGCCCAACCCTCCCCCTTGACTTCGCTGCGCCAGTCACCCGATGGCCTCGCCAGCCAGTTCGGTATCCGCGGGTGAGTTGCGGTCTCAACCGCGTGTCAGACGCAGCGTGAACGAAAAAACGCTGCCCACTTCAGGCGTGCTGGTCACCTGCACTTCACCACCCATCAGCTTGACGAGCCGCGCCACGATCGTCAGGCCCAGGCCGGTGCCGCCGTAGCGGCGCGTGATGCTGCTGTCGGCCTGCGTGAACGGCTCGAACACACGCGCCAGTTGATCGGGGGTCATGCCAATGCCGGTGTCGTGCACGGCGAAGTTCACCTCGATCGTGTCGGCTTCGGCCGACGCATCGCTGCCTGAAGCCTGCGTGACCTCGACCCGAACTTCACCCGCCTCGGTGAACTTCAACGCGTTGCCCACCAGGTTGATCAGCGCCTGGCGCAGCCGCGCGGCGTCGCCGATCAGTGCGTCGGGCACACTGCTGGCCACGCGCCAGTCGAGCCGCAGCGATTTGTCGCTCGCCGTCAAGGCCAGCGGCGACAGCACCTCTGAAATGCACTGTTTCAACGAGAACGGCTGCTGCTCCAGCAGCATCTGCCCGGCTTCGATCTTGGCCACGTCGAGCAGGTCGTTGATGATGACCATCAGACCCTGCGCTGACTGGTGTGCCAGCGTGATGAACTGGCGCTGCTTCTCGTTCAGCTCGGTCTGCAACACCAGCTCGGTCAGGCCCAGCACACCGTTCATCGGCGTGCGGATCTCGTGACTCATGTTGGCCAGGAAAGCGCTCTTGGCCATGTTGGCGTTGTCGGCCACCACGCGTGCGATTTCAAGCGCCTTCTGCACCGCTTTCAGGTCGCCGATGTCGCGCGCGTTGAACTGCATCGCCTTCTGGCCCGAGACCGGGTCGAGCACCGGGCGCACATCGACCGCGTGCCAGCGCTGGCCCTGCAGCGTCTGCAGTTCGAGCTCGGCGCTGAAGGTCTGGCCGTTGCGGGCCTGGGCCGTGATGCGCGCGGCGATCGCGGGCTCGCCGAACATGGCTTCGAAGTCACGCGGGCTCTTGACGATGGCTGCCGGCACCGCGCCGAAGGCCTGCGCCGCCGCCGGGTTGCGCATCAGCACCGCGCCACCGGGCAGGCTGTGCAATGCGATGCGCACGGTGGTGTGCTGAACCGCGTCGACACCGCGCAGCGTGTTGGGGTCGGTGTTCGCCGGCAGGCGTTCCGAGACGAACAGCAGTGCCTGCGTGCCGTCGTCCAGCACGATGCCGCGCGAGACGAGGATCGACGTGACCGGCTTGCCCTTGGGGTAGAGCGTCCAAGACTCGCGCAGCACTTCGCCGCGCGCGTGCGCCTGCATCGTCAACGCCAGGCGGGCGCGTGCGCTTTCGCTGGCGTCGGACATGTCGCGTGCGAGCAGTTCTTCCGGGCCGCTCGCGAGCCAGAAAACGCAGCCCGCCGCGTTGGCCCACGCGTTGCGCATGCGCTTGGCATCGAACACCCAGGCGGGCACGTCGAGCCATTCGTAAAACGGGAGGCAGCGGGCGTCGAGCAGGGGGTTGTTCATGGTGCCCGGCGCCGGTGCTTCAGCGCGAGCGCCGGACCCTCAGCAGTTCATCGAGGATCAGGCAGGCCGCGCCGATCGAGATGGCGCTGTCGGCCACGTTGAAGGCCGGGAACGCGCGGCCGGCGTAGTGCACCTGGATGAAGTCGACCACGTAGCCGTGGATCAGCCGGTCGATCACGTTGCCGAGCGCGCCGCCGAGGATCAGCGCCAGCGCCCAGCTGAACAGGCGCTGGCCGCCGTGGCTGCGCAGCATCCACACGATGAAGACGGCGGCCGCCACACCGAGGCCGACGAAAAACCAGCGCTGCCAGCCGCTCGCTCCTGCGAGGAACGAGAACGCCGCACCGGTGTTGTGGGCCCGCACGATGTTGAAGAAGGACGTGACGGTGTGGCTGTCGCCGAGCTGAAAGGCGCCGAGGATCAGCGTCTTGGTGAACTGGTCGATCAGGATGATGACGACCGCGATGCCGAGCCACGGGAGCACGGAGCCGCCGGATTTCTTGAATGCCATGGCTCAGGCCACCTTGCGCGTTTCACCCGCACCGAACAGGTTGCTCGTGCAGCGGCCGCAGATCGTGCGGTGCGCCGGATCGGCGCCCACGTCGTCTCGGTAGTGCCAGCAGCGCTCGCACTTGGTGGCCGTCGAAGGCGTGACCGTCACCGCGAGTTCGGCCGCGCTGGCAAGCTGTGCCTGCGACGTGATGGTGACGAACTTCAGGTCGTCGCCGAGCGAAGCCAGCAGCGCGCGGTCGGCATCGGCACAGGCGATCACGAGGTTCGCCTGCAACGACGAACCGACTTGCCCGGCCGCGCGCACCGCCTCGATCTGCTTGTTCGTGTCAATCTTATCAGATTTCGTAAGTTTTGACATTCCGAACCATTTCCCGGCCTTTTACACATTACTGTATTCTTCTTTGCTTCCAAAAACCACTTTTCAATCAAATTACTTGGATCAAATCAAATCATCCCCAAAAAGAACACCCTCTTCCAATTCTGATCAAGAAATTGTCTGGTACTTACGGGATCATCATTATCA
>JANYFX010000245.1 GCA_025359585.1 Rhizobacter sp.
CACCACATCGGCGCCGAATTCGCCGAGCATCTTGCCGGCGAACGGGCCGGCGATCAGCTGGCCCATCTCGACGACGCGCAGACCGTCGAGAGCGCCGGGTGTCAGAGGCGAGGAAGGCAATGCGTCGGGCATGGGCTGGTCCTGGGGGAGAGGGCTGAGGCAATGATCGTCGCACCGGCGCCGCGTTCAGGCCACCGCGCCGAACAGCGCCCCGGCGCCCGCGGTGACCGCCATCGCGATCGCGCCCCAGAAAGCGACGCGCCAGGTCCCGGCCCATACCCCGGCACCGCCGGCCTGCGCAGAGGCTGCGCCGAGGCCGGCGAGAAAGACCAGCGACGTGATCGACACCCACAGGATCAGCTGCTGCGCCGGTGCCGCGCCGACCACCACGATCGGCAGCGCAGCGCCGACCGAAAAGCTGGCGGCCGAGGCCAGCGCGGCCTGTGTCGGCCGGGCGGCGGTCACGGCGGAGAGCCCGAGTTCGTCGCGTGCGTGAGCCCCGAGCGCGTCGTGGGCCATCAACTGGCCGGCGACGGTGTCGGCCAGCGCGGGCTCCAGCCCGCGTGCCACGTAGATGCCCGCGAGTTCTCGCTGCTCGGCTTCGGGGTTCTCCTTCAGCTCGACACGCTCGCGGTTCAGATCGGCGTTCTCGGTGTCCGCCTGCGAATGGACCGACACGAATTCGCCGGCGGCCATCGACATGGCTCCGGCAATCAGGCCCGACACGCTGGTCAGAAGAATGGTTCGGTGGTCGGTGCCGGCAGCGGCCACCCCAAGCACGAGGCATGCGGTGGAGACGATCCCGTCGTTCGCGCCGAGGACCGCAGCGCGCAGCCAGCCGATGCGATCGCTGCGATGACGCTCTGGGTGTCTGCGCGAAGTTCTCAAGTGGATTCCCCCCGGTGGAGCTGAATGGCAGCCGTCGCTCAGCATACTGGCCTATGCTCGCGCCATGAACAATCGAATCAGCCAGATACTCGCGCAGATGGCGGCGCTCGAGGCCGACCTGCGAACCGCGGTGCACGATCAGGAAAGCCGCATGTTCTTTCAGATCAAGGGCAAGCGCGTCGAGTTCGAGCGCTCGGTGAAGACGGCGCACCAGAAGCTGAAGAAAAACTTCTTCCGCTGGCTGGTCACCGACCGGCCGCAGAACCTGGTCACCGGGCCGCTCATCTACGGCATGGTGATCCCGCTGCTGATGCTCGACCTGTGCGTGAGCTTCTACCAGTGGGTGTGTTTCCCGATCTACGGCATCGTCAAGGTGCGTCGCAGCGACTACCTCATGTTCGATCGGCATCAGCTCGATTATCTCAACTTCATCGAGAAGTTTCACTGCACGTACTGCGAGTACGGCAACGGACTGATGGGCTACATGGCCGAGATCCTGGCGCGCACCGAGCAGTACTTCTGCCCGATCAAGCACGCGCGCAAGATCTTGGGCACACACGCCCGCTACAACCGCTTCCTGGACTACGGTGAAGCGGACGCCTACGAAGCCAGGCTGGAAGAGTTTCGAGTCGCGCTGGGCAAGGCCGACTGAACGCGCCGGCTCAGAACGCGACGCGGTCGGCGCCCTTGAGCTGCAGGATCTGGCGCGCATCGGCCGGCGTGGCGATCTCCAGCCCCAGGCCTTCGAGAATGCGGCGCACCTGGCGCACCTGCTCGGCGTTCGACTGCGCGAGCTTGCCGCGCCCGATCCACAGGCTGTCTTCAAGGCCGACGCGCACGTTGCCACCCATCGCGGCCGCCATCGCCGCGATCTGCATCTGGCTGCGCCCGGCGCCAAGCACCGACCAGCGGTAGTCGTCGCCGAACAAACGATCGGCGGTGCGCTTCATGTGCATCACGTCGTCGGGGTGGCTGCCGATGCCACCGAGGATGCCGAACACCGTCTGCACGAAGAACGGTGCCTTCACCAGGCCACGCTCGACGAAGTGCGCCAGGTTGTAGAGGTGCGAGGTGTCGTAACACTCGAACTCGTAGCGGGTGTCGTTGGCCGAGAGTTCGGTCAGCACGGTTTCCAGGTCGCCATAGGTGTTGCGGAAGATCAGGTCCTTGCTGCCTTCGAGGTAGGGCCGCTCCCAGTCGTGCTTGAACTCCTTGAAGCGCTGCAGCATCGGGAACAGGCCGAAGTTCATCGTGCCCATGTTCATCGAAGCCACCTCGGGCTTGAGCAGCTTGGCCGGCTGCATGCGCTCTTGCACCGTCATGTAGGGCGAGCCGCCGGTGGTCAGGTTCACGATCGCATCGCTGCGCGCCTTGATCATCTTCAGGAAGGGCGTGAACGCTTCGGGGCGCTGGTCGGGCTTGCCGGTGACCGGGTCGCGCGCGTGCAGGTGGACGGCGGCGCCGGCCTCGGTGTGACCGAAGCCGCGATCATGATGCACGAGGTGGCGAGCCACGGCGGCGGCGTGGCGGCGGCCTCGACGGTGCACATCAACCTGTTCGGCCCGCACCCGATCGTGGTGCTCGGAACGCCCGAGCAGGCGTCGGTGGCGAACTGGGACCCCGCGCCACAAGGCCCGCGCGCTCCGACCTGGCGCGGTGGCTGCGCGAGGGCAAGTTGCAGTACGTGGAAGAGGTGCTCGAAGGCATGGCACACGCGCCCGACGCGATCGCCGGTCTGTACCGCGGCGAGAACCTCGGCAAGCGCTTGATCCGCTTGGCCGATCGGTCGCAGCGCGGCAGTTTCTGCCGCGCTGCGAGCAGGTATCAGCCCACGTGCGCGCCGGCCTGGTGGCCGCCGAGCGGCGTTTCGTCCACCGGCACCAGGATCCACAGCAGCAGGTAGAGCAGCACACCGGTTCCACCGCACAGAGCGAGCAGCGTGAACACCAGCCGCCAGATCCACGCGGCGATGCCGGTGATGCGCACGATGCCACCGCACACGCCGCCGATCCAGCGGTCGTCGCGGCTGCGCCGCAGCGCGTTGATCGCGGCCACGGCCGGCGCTTCGGCGCTGGCGCCCGTGGCCCCGCCGAGCACACGCGCCTTGGCGCGGGCGAATTCGTCGTCCGACAGCACGCCGCGTTGATGCAGCTCGCCCAACTTGCCCAGTTCGTCGCTCATGGCCATCGTGTTTCTCCTCGAGAGTGTTGATCGATGCCGCTAGCGTAGCGCTTGCGCAGTGGCCCGCCAGCCTCTTGCGACGAACTGCAGTTACGGCATGCCCGGCAGCAGCAGCGGGCGATCTACAGCCGTGCGTTGATCGGCCTGCAGTGCTGCGGTACGGCGCAGGCCTCGCTCGACGAAGCCTGGGCCTATGCGAAGGAGCGCGAGGCTTTCGGCCGCCCGATCGGACAGTTCCAGGGTGTGAGCTTTCCGCTCGCCGAAGGCGAATCGCAGATCGCCGCGGTGCGCCAGCTCTGTTATCACGCGCTCGCGTTGCACGACGCGGGCGAACCGCATACCGCCGAAGCCGCGATGTGCAAATGGATGGGCCCGCGCAATGCCTTCGACGTGATCCACCAGTGCCTGCTGACCTTCGGCCACTACGGCTGGAGCAAGGACCTGCCGCACCTTCAGGGCGGGCGTTTTCGACGGCCAGACCATCATCGTGACCGGCGGTGGCAGCGGCATCGGGCGTTGCACGGCGCACGAGCTCGCGTCGCTCGGCGCGCACGTGGCGCTGGTCGGGCGGCAGATCGAGAAGCTCGAAGCCGTGCAGGCCGAGATCACGGAAGACGGCGGCAGCGCCAGCAGCAACGCCTGCGACAGCCGCGAAGAAGCCATGGTCATCGCCACGATCGAGGCGGTGCTGAAGCTGCGCGGCCGCATCGACGGCCTGGTCAACAACGCCGGCGGCCAGTACCGCGCGCCGATGAAGACCCTCTCGACCAAAGGCTTCGAGGCCATGGTACGCAACAACCTCACCGGCGGCTTCATCTTCATGCGCGAGGCCTACACACGCTGGATGGAAGACCACGGCGGCGCGATCGTCAACATCATCGCCGACATCTGGCACGGCTGGCCCGACTACGCCCACTCTGCCGCCGCGCGCGGTGGCATGTTCACGCTGAGCGAAACGGCGGCCTGCGAGTGGGCGGTGTCCGGCGTGCGCGTCAACACCGTCGCGCCGGGCGGCATCGCGTCGAGCGGCTTCGACACCTACACCCCCGAAGCGAAAGCGAAGATCCTGCAGTACCCGCCGACCGTGCCCTTGCAGCGCTACGGCAGCGAGGCGGAGCTGTCGGCGGCGATCGTGTTCCTGCTCTCGCCGGCCGCTGCCTACATCACCGGCTCGTGCATACGTGTCGACGGCGGCACGCCGAACGCGCGCGGTACCTGGAAGCCGGAGCCGTCCACGCGCAGCCAGCCGTTCGAGGGCTTTCACCGCGCCGAACTGTCCGAGCTGCTGAAGCAGGGCCGCTGAGACGATGAAGCTCGTGCCTGACGACACCGAGCTGGCGGCACGCGTCGCCGCTTACCTGAGCGCGCAGACCGGCCACACCGTGCAGGTCGGCGCCGTGCGGCGCTTCCCGGTGGGCTTTTCGTGGCTGACCTACGCGGTGCCGGTCACTGGTTTGCCGGGGCGAGAGGAAGCACACGAGCTGATCCTGCGCCTCGGCCCCGACCACGGCCTGTTCGCGCCCTACAGCGCCGCACCGCAAGTGCTGGCGATGCAATCGCTCGAAGGCAGTGCGGTGCCTTTGCCACGCGCCTACTGGAGCAGTGACGACGCCAGCATCTTCGGCGCGCCGTTCATGTTCTGCGAGAAGGTCTCGGGCGACGCGGTCGTGCCCTGGGTTTCGGCGAACGAGCCGGGCCTCGAAGACGGTTACCGGCGCCGCCTGGCCGAGCAGTTCATCGACGTGCTGGCGGCTCTGCACCGCGTGCAGTGGCAGGGCAAACCCATCGCCGCGATGGCGCACGGCATCACGGCAGAGAACGCGGCATTGCAGAACGTCGAATATTGGGAAACGCAGATCGGCCGCTGGGCCATGCGCCCATACCCGCTGGCCGAATGGGGCATTCGCTGGCTGAAGGCGCATTGCCCGGTGGCGCCGCATGTGGCGATCGTGCATGGCGACTACCGCACCGGCAACTTCCTGGGGCAGGGCGGGCAGATCACATCGATCCTCGACTGGGAACTGGTGCACCTGGGCGACCCGCACGAAGACCTGGGCTGGGCCAGCCTGCCGATGTACATGGGAGGCAGCAAGCTGATCAGCCGGCTTGCGGAGCCCGAGATGTTCTACGCGCGTTACAGCGAGAAGGTGGGCTTCCCTGTGAGCATGGCGTCGGTGCGCTGCTACCAGGCCTTGTCGCTGCTCAAACTCGCGGCCACGCACATGGCTGCCGCGCGTTGTTTCGAGGAAGGGCGCTTCAACGACATGCGCATGCCGGCCACGGGCAGCCAGATCGCCACCTGCCTGCGCCAGATGGCCAAAACGATCGACACTGCGCCATGAACAACTCTTTCCCCCGTCTGATCGACGGCATGTGCGCCACGCTGCGCGCCGAAGTGCTGACGCGCCTCGACGACGAGTTCGCGCGCGGCCAGGTGTTCGGCGTGATCAACCTGCTCAACACCTTCAAGACCCGCGCCGACTGGTCGGCGGGCTTTCTGCTGCAGCAGATCGCGGCGCAGCGGGTGGCGGTCGATGGTGTGGCGGCGCTGGCGCGCGGGCAGGAAGCGGCGTCAGCCTTGCCGGCGTTGCCCCATGTCGTTGAGCCGGCCGTCACGCCGATCGCCGACCTGCTGGCGCAACGCGACCAGGGCAATGCCACGATCGGCGCCTTGCTCGGCTGGCTCGACGCCGAACGCGAGCGGCTCGCGCCCGAAATCGCTGCGCAGATCGAAACCCTGCTGCGCGCATCGATGCGCGCCGAAGTCGACATCGAACTGAAGAACTCGCCGCGGCCGTTGTTCGCCGAAATGTCGAGCGGCCGCGAAGACTGAGCGGCGTCGCGCGCCCTCAGCGTAGCTGCTGCGCGAACGCTTCGAGCTGGTCGATGCAGGTGCCCCAGCCGTCGAAGAAGCCCATCTCTTTGTGGCGGTCGCTCGTGGCCTGGTCGGGGTGCATCACGGTGGCGACATAGCGTGTGCCTTCGCCTTCGTCGGTCATCGTGATGATCGCGGTGAACGGCAGCCAGGGCGTGGCCGGGCGCCAATCGGCAAGCAGCAGCGACGTGAACACGAGCCGGGCCTGCGGCACGATCTCGAGGAACGAACCCGGGTTGTCGCTGCTGCCGCCGTCGGGCCCCTGCATGAAGGTGTGGAAGGCGCCGCCGACGCGCAGGTCGAAGGCCCGCACCTCGGTGGTCCACGGTTTCGGGCACCACCATTCCTTCAGCAAGGCGGGCTCGGTCCACGCGCGCCAGAGCGTGGCGCGGGGTGCGCGCACGAGGCGCGAGATGACCAGATCGCGCGGTTCAGCGCCGGCGTTGTCGGGGTGTGTCACGGGACAGTTCCTCCTGGTGAAGCTGTTCGGCGAAAGCCGCCATGCGATCGGTGCGCGCTTCCCACGCAGCGCGCTGGCCGGCCATCCATTGCTCTGCGGGCGAGAGCGCCTTGGGGCGCAGCTCGCAGGTGCGCACCCGGCCGACCTTGTTCGAGCGGATCACGCCGCTGCGTTCCAGCACGGCCAGGTGTTTCATGAATGACGGCAGCGCCATCTCGAACGGCGCCGCCAGCGCCGACACCGAGGCCGGCCCGCCGCCGAGCACGCCGACGATCGCACGGCGCGTGGGGTCGGCCAAGGCGTAGAAGACGTCGGTGAGCCGCGCTTGTTGGTTAGCCATGTGGCTTAGTATAGAAGCGCGAGTAAGCGTGTGGCAAGCGCTTCTTCAGCTCGAGTTCATGGGGGTCGCCGCCCGCCGCTCAGCCGGCCTGGCGAACGGCACCAACCGGCGCGCGCCGCACGTTGACCAGGTTGCCCGCGAGGATCAGCGTCGCGCCGATCACCGTGAACAGGTCCATGCGTTCCGCGTAGACGAGCCAGCCCGCCAGCGCGATCAGCGGCACGCGCAGAAAGTCCATCGGCACGACCGTGGTCGCGTCGGCGAACTGCATCGCGCGCGCCATGCAGTAGTGCGAGAAAGTGCCGCAGAACGCCACGACCAGCACCCAGCCCCAGCCGCCGACAGAGGGCCAGCGCCACACCATGACGGCGGGCACCGCGCCCAGCAGCGACTGGACCACGAGCATCCAGAAGATGATGGCGACAGCGCTGTCGCTGCGCGTGAGCGACTTGGTCAAGGTGACCGAAACGGCGAACCCGACCGCTGCGGCCAGCGCGATCGCCTGGCCGGCGCTCAAGCCCGCAGCCGACGGCCGAACGATCAGGCCGACGCCGAGCAGACCGAGCGCGATGGCGAGCACCTTCCAGACGTTCATGCGCTCACCGAGAAAGGCGACGGCGAGAAAAGCGGTCCAGATCGGCATCGTGAACTCGAGCGCCACCACCTGCGCCAGCGGGATCAGCGTGAGCGCGACGAACCAGCCGAACTGCGCCGTGTAGTGCACCACGTTGCGCGCCACGTGGTGGGCGATCCGCGTCGTCTTCATCGCGGCCAGCCCGCCGCCGGCGTGGATCAGCGGGTAGAGCATGAACAGGCCGATGATCGAGCGCATCTCCATGACCTGGAACACCGGCAGCTCGCGCGACGCCTCGCGGCCGGCCACGGCAATCACCACCATCAGCGACAACCAGCCGGACATCCACAGTGCGGCCTTGGGGGTGGAAGGGAGCATGGGCGAAGACTAGCGCATGCCGCTCGCGCCTCAGATCGCCGGGTGGCCCTGCACCGATTCGTACTTCGCGAAGCCTTTGCCCACGCCGTACTCGATGATCTCGTAGCCCACGTCGTCGCCGTCGCGCACCTCGATCACCTGGTCGGCGAGCGTGCGCACGCGCTGGCGCGTGGCCGGGTCGTTCAGGTCCCAGACCTCGTGTTCGACGTACAGCTTGCCGCGGTCGTCGCCGTGGAACCAGCCCTCGAGCCCGCCGTACAGGCCGCCCTTCAGAAAGTACTTCGTCGCCAGTACCCGCACCGACACCGGCCGCGCGCTGCCGTCGGCGAACTTCAGCTGGAATTCGATCGAGGCCATCGACTGGCCCTGCGGGTCGTCGAGCCACTTCGCCTCGTGGCCCACATCGACGAGCTGATTGCGCCCCGAGACCTTGCTGCCGGCCGTGAAGACTTCTTCGCCCGAGAGGTAGATCTTCTCGCCGGGCGCACGCTCCTTGAAGAAGATGTGCAGCCCGCGGTTCTTGAACTGCGCGGTGGTCCAGCAGTAAAAAACGGCGGGTAGAAGGTGAGCGGCGGGTGGGTTTCATCGCTGCGCATTTCGGCGCGCACGCCCCATGAGTGGTCACGCTGGCCGCACCATGAGTCGACCTGCATGCGCCGGCCGTCGAACTCGATCCAGCCGCTGTAGCGGCCGAGCTGCTGGGCGCGCGCCATGTTCTCGGTGACGCGCCCGTCGCGCCTTCGCTGGTGCGCTTCTTCTTCGTGTGCGCTAGTCGTGGCGTGAAACTCGATCTCGAAATGAATGCCCGAGTCGTTCTCGCCCAGCACCAGCCGGTGCCGGCGCAGGCCTTCGGGCACGGTGATGGCGAGCGGGCCGACGCTGGTGGTCAGCGGGTCGGGGCGCAGCCGGCGCGAGGCGCGGAAGTTCCATTGCCTTCCCGGCACCGCCACGCCGGCGAACGCGTCCATCACGTTGCGGTTCGGGTGGTAACCCAGGCCGATGTCGAAGATCACGTCGCAGCCCGGCACCGGGTGGCCGGTGTACCCGAGCCGCTCCATCCAGGCCGGGTCGCTGTTGTCGATCTGGTCGAAGGTGGTCGGCAACTGGTGGCCGATGAGGTCGTGCCCGGCCGGTGCGGCGGCGCTTCCACAGGAGACCGTTTCCATGACATCCCTTGCGTCGATCCGTGTCGAGATGAAAGACGGCCTGGCCGTCGTGAGCCTGTCGCAGCCCGCGCGCGGCAACCCGTTCGACGGTGACTTCACGCGCGATTTCAAGCAGGTCTTCGCCGACCTCTGGGACGCGAGCGGACTGCGCGCCGTGTTGCTGCGCGCCGATGGCGACAACTTCAGTTTCGGCGGCGACCTGAAGAAGTTTCATCCCGACCGCGCGAACCTTGCGCCTCTGGTGCGCGGCTGGACCGGCGACCTGCACATGGGCCTGCAGCGCGCGTGGCAGTTGCCGGTGCCGATCGTCTGCGCGGTGCAGGGCTTTGCGATGGGTGGTGGCGTGGCGCTGCTGGCCGGCTGCGATGTGGTGGTGGCGGCCGAGTCGGCGCGTTTCGGCTCGGCCTTCACGCAGCTCGGTTTCAGCTGCGATTCCGGCTCCAGCGCCACGCTGACCGCGCGCATGGGCCCGGCTCGCGCGCGCCGCTTCGTGCTGCTGGCTGAGGTGCTCGGCAGTGCCGAGGCGCTGCAGGCCGGCCTGACCGACCGCGTGGTCGCCGACGACCAGTTGCAAGACGAAGCGATGGCGCTGGCGCTGCGCTTGGCCAGCGGGCCGACCGTGGCCTATGGCGAAGTCAAGCGTTTGTTCCTGCGCGCCGGTTCGGCGCAGTTGCAGGCGCATCTCGAAGACGAAGCACTGACGCTGGCGCGGGTCTCGGCCACCGCCGATGCGCAGGAAGGTATTGCCGCGATGGTCGAGCGCCGCAAGCCGGTGTTCCACGGTCGCTGAAGCAGCGCATGAACTTCGAGACCCTGCTGGTCGAGCCATCGGCCGAAGGCTTCGCCATGCTGGTGCTGAACCGGCCCGACAAGCTCAACACCTTGTCGATCGCGCTGCGCCAGGAGATGGCCGCCGCGATCGCCGCGCTCGAAGCCGATGCGAACGTCCGTGTGCTGATCCTCACCGGCGCCGGCGGCGCGTTCACCGCCGGGCTCGACCTCGACGAATGGGCCGCGCCCGGCGTGGTGGCCGCAGGCGCTTACGAACACGACGCGGTCGAAGCGCTGCAGCGTTTTTCAGGCCCGGTGATCGGCGCGATCAACGGCCTGGCGATCACCGGCGGTGTGGAGCTCGCGCTCGCCTGCGATGTGCTGATCGCCTTGACCGAGGCGCGTTTCGCCGACACGCACGTGCAGGTGGGCCTGCTCCCGGGTTGGGGTGGCTCGGTTCGCATGGCACGACGCATCGGTCTGCACCGTGCGAAAGAACTGGCGCTGACCGGGCGGTTTCTCGGTGCCGAAGAAGCGCTGAACTGGGGCTTCGTCAACCGCGTGGTCGCGCCCGATCGGTTGCGGCCCGAAGCCGAGGCGATGGCGCGCCAGATGCTCGCCGGTGTGCCCGAGGCGTTGGTCGCCTACAAACGTCTGCTCGACGACGAAGCAGGCCTGACGATGACTGACGCGCTGCGCCTGGAACGCGCCGCCTCGCTCGCCAACAACACGCCGGTGGGCCGAGCCGAGATCGACGCGCGCCTGACGCCACTGCGCCGGCGCAAGCGCTGAGCGCCGGCGGCGCTCGGCTGGCCGAAGTCAGGTGTGACGACGTACCAGCGGAACGATGAAAGCGCGGGCCAGAATGTAGAACAGCGCGCCTGCGGCCATCAGCGCAGAAAACCACGGCAGCGGAACACGCCCCAACGTTGAAAACGAGAGGACCAGGGGCAACAGCGCGATGTGCGACCACTGCGAAACGCCGACTCGACGGCCGCACGACCGACAGTTGATGCTCTGGCTCGGCCCGCCCGCCTTCAGCGCGAGCTTGCGGAGCCGGGTGGTGGCACGGTCACTGCAGTAAGGGCAAGTCAGCACGGGGCCGTACCTGACGCGAGAGGCCGAATTTGCATCTGTGAACCTGTGTGTTGTCGAAGCGGTGTGCCCGCCTCGCCAAAAGACATTTTCCGGTGTGGCGGCCCGGCTTTCGATCCCGCGACCGAGGGGTGCGCCGGTCGGGCGATGTGAATGGCGCCGCGCCGCCGCTGGGGCGGATGGCCCGCTCGGCGAGCATCGACCGGGAGGCCGGTGTCGCATGAACAAAGGCCAGCGGGGCGAGACGCGCAGGTTTCTATCGCTCGGCCGAAAGGCGCCGCAGTTTGACGAAGGCCAGCCCGGCCATCACGGCATCGTTCAGCGCATCGTGCGCCTCCCGCGGTGGCAGCGCGAGCTCGTTCATGATCGTCGCGAAGCGCAGGTCGATCGTTTCGCCGCGTGCGTGGGCCGGCATCTGGCGGAACTTGTGGTCGTAGTACATCGCCGAGACTTCGATCTTTCGCTGCGGAAGGCGCACGCCGAGCATCGGCCAGATCTGCCGGTTGAGCATCGCCACGTCGAACTCCAGGTAGTACCCGACGAGGGGTCGGCTGCCGATGAAGTCGAGCAGCAGGCGCATGGCCTGCCGCGGGTCGAGGCCTTGAGCGACATCACGTTCACGCAGCCGGTGCACGCGCATGCTGGCCACCTGCAGCGAGCGTTCGGGCCGCACGATGAGTTCGAGCCGCTGGCTGGTCAGCAACCGGTTGCCGACGATGCGCACGGCGCCGATCGAGACGATCTGGTCGTGGCGCGCGTCGAGGCCCGTGGTCTCGCAGTCGAGCGCGACCCATTCTTCAGCGGGCGGATCGTCGTACATGAACGCGAAGTGCTCGTCGGCCAGGTGATAGAGCATCCAGTGGCGGCGCAGCGCGCTCAGCCCGCGCTTCACCGCGTACCAGGGCATGGCCACTCGCAGCGTCATGCCCCCTCCAGGTGGAATTGGTTGCGCACGATGGCCTTGAATCGTTTGACCACCGCGAGAGCGTCCTTCAGAAGGTCGCGCTCGAGGCTGCTCAGCTTGTCGCTGCGCACGCCGCCGCCGACCGCGCCAGCGGTGTCGAGTTCGGCGAGGCCGGCTTTGAGCTTCAGCCCCATCAGGAAGTAGAGACTTTCTGCAAGATCGGTGGCGAAGTCGGACGACAAGCGCCCTGCGGCCACCAGCGCGTCGATGCGCGCTTGCGTACCGGCCGCCTGCACGTGCTCGCTCAGCGCGAGGCTGCGCACGCCATGCACGATCGGGAAGATGCCGCACTTCTTCAGGTCGAGCGTCTGCTTGTCCTGCTCGCCGATCAGCGGCAACCGGTTCCACCAGCCGCCAGCTTCTTCGGGGAACGAGTCGATCGCTGTGGCAAAGCGGCCGAGCAGCGCATCGTCGCCCGCGATGAGCCGGTCCACTTCGGCCCGGACCTCGCGCAACAGCGACGCATCGCCAGCGACCGCGTGCGCGTCGATGAAGATGGCCAGCGCCATCAATCCTTGCGGATCGGGTCGGAGCAGCCAGTTGCGCACGGTGCTCGCGAAGTCACTCGCGCTGCGCCGCCATGCCGGATTGCTGACCATGATCCCGCCCGGGCAGTCTGGGTAGCCGAAGTCGCGCAGTGCCGACGAGAAGCGTCGGCATGCTTCGGCAATGTCGGCCTCGCTCGTTTTCACGTCGTCACGCAGGATCAGGCCATTGTCCTGGTCTGTCTTCAGCAACTGCTCGCCGCGTCCTTCGCTGCCCATGACGAACAGGCAGCTGTCGGCCAGCAGGCCGGGCGGCGCGACCAGCTGCCAGGTGCGTTCGAAGAGTTTGGCGTTCAGTGCCTGCACCAGCTTGCCGATCTGACCGACTTTGGTGCCGCCGCGGTACAGCAGCGCGACAAAGCGCGCGATCTTCGCGGCCTGCTCGCCGAGCGCGTCCAGGTCTTGCGCCTGCACGATCTGAACCGTGATCAGGTAAGAATGGTTCGACAGAAAGCTCAACAGGTCGAGCTGTTCGAGCAGCCCGGCGATCCGGTCGCCTTCGGCGACGACCAGCCGATGCACCTGGTGCTGGATCATCAGCGCGAGCGCGTCGAACAAGGGTGCGTCGGGCGAGATCGAGACAAGCTTGAAGGTCGCCAGCTCGCGCACCGCCAATGCGTCCAGCGGTCGGCCGTCGAGCACGGCGCGCTGCAGCCCGGTGTTGGTGAAGATGCCCAGCCGCGGACCGTCTCGCACCAGCACACTGCTCGTGCGTTGGGCCTGCATCAGCGTGGCAACAGTGATGATGTCGGTACCGCCATCGACGACATGCGCCGGCCGAAGAAACGCCTCCGTCACGCGCGATGTCGTCAGGGCATGCATCTCGCGCTCGCTGTGGCGCTGGGCCAGAGCGCCGAGCTTGTGCGAGAGGTCTGAGAACAGCAGCGCGCCGAACGTGGCGTTGCGCGAGATCAGCGCGTTGACCGTGTCCTTCGCGAGCTCGTAGGCCAGCACCTCCTCGGCCGCGACAAAGCGGCTGCTTGCGCGGCCTGCGACGAGTGAGCGACCGTCGAAGCAATCATGGGGCCCGTAGGTCGCGACGATCTCGCCCGCGTCGAATTGCGAGACGTGGCCCTTGATGACGATGAACAGGTGCGAAGGTTCGATACCGGGATCGAGAATCGTCTCGCCTTCGCGGAAGTAGGCGATGTCGACGGCGTCGCGAACCAGCCGCTGTTCGTCGGCATCGAGGCCATCGAACGGCGACGACGAGAAGTCGAATGCGTTGGGCATGGCGCATCATGAATCAGCTCGCGACACATGGGTGCGCGTCAGCGCCCCATCAATCACGCCAAAGCTTGACGCAGCGCAAGCTCGCCCGCTGCGATGCGGTCACTCTGTAAGGATCGTGCATGGAACGCCATCCACGCTACACAGATGGAGACCAGCATGAACGACGTTCGATCGGATCTTTACCCGCCGCCTCAAGCGCTCAGGGACGCAGCGCACATATCGGGCATGGCGGCATACGAAAAGCTGGTAGCCGAGGCCGAGGCCGGCCCAAGCGCCTACTGGGCCCGCCTGGCGCGCGAGTTCCTCAGCTGGAAGACGCCGTTCACCCGATCGCTCGACGACAGCAACGCACCTTTTTTCAAGTGGTTCGAAGACGGCACCTTGAACGTCTCGTACAACTGCCTGGATCGACAGGTCGAGCGCGGTCTGGGCGACAAGGTCGCCATCGTCTTTGAAGCCGACGACGGCCGCGTGACGCGCGTCACCTATCGCGAGTTGCTGGCACGCACCTGCCGCGTGGCCAATGCACTGAACGCGCGTGGCGTGAAGAAGGGCGATCGTGTCGTCATCTACATGTCGATGAGCGTCGAAGGCGTCGTCGCGATGCAGGCTTGCGCGCGCATCGGCGCGACACATTCGGTCGTCTTCGGCGGCTTCTCTGCACACAGCCTGCGCGACCGCATCGAAGGTGCCGGTGCCGTGATGGTCATGACGGCCGACGAGCAGGTGCGCGGTGGCAAGCACTTGCCGCTGAAGGCCGTCGTCGACGAGGCCATCGCGCTCGGCGGTTGCGAGTCGGTCAAGAACGTGATCGTGTACCGGCGCACCGGAAGCAAGGTGGCCTGGGAGCCGACACGCGACCACTGGCTGCACGACGAGATGGGCGCCCAGAGCGAGCGCTGCGAACCCGAATGGGTCGGTGCGGAGCATCCTCTGTTCCTGCTCTACACCTCGGGTTCGACCGGCAAGCCCAAGGGGGTGCAGCATTCCACCGGCGGCTTCCTGCTTCACGCAGCGCTCACCACCCTGTGGACCTTCGACCTGAAGCCCGACGATGTGTTCTGGTGCACGGCCGACATCGGCTGGGTCACAGGGCACACCTACATCGCCTACGGTCCGCTCGCCCTCGGCGCCACCGAGGTGGTCTTCGAGGGTGTCCCCACCTACCCCGACGCGGGCAGGTTCTGGAAGATGATCCAGGACCACAAGGTCAGCGTGTTCTACACCGCGCCGACAGCGATCCGCGCGCTGATCAAGGCGGCCGAGGCCGACCCGGCGGTGCACCCCGATCGTTATGACCTGTCGAGCCTGCGCATCCTGGGCTCGGTCGGCGAGCCGATCAACCCCGCAGCATGGGAGTGGTATCACAGGCACATCGGAGGCGGCCGCTGCCCTGTGGTCGATACGTTCTGGCAAACCGAAACCGGCGGCCACATGATCACGCCGTTGCCGGGCGCAACGCCCCTGGTGCCGGGCTCGTGCACGCTGCCGTTCCCGGGCATCGCGGCTGCAATCGTCGACGAGTCGGGCAACGACGTGCCCGACGGACACGGCGGTCTCCTGGTGATCAAGAAACCCTGGCCGAGCATGATCCGCACGATCTGGGGGGAACCCGATCGTTACCGATCGAGCTACTACCCTCCCGAGCTGAAGGGCTATTACCTCGCGGGCGATGGCGCGATCCGCGATGCGAAGACGGGCTATTTCACGATCACCGGCCGCGTCGACGATGTGCTCAATGTGTCGGGCCACCGCATGGGCACGATGGAGATCGAATCCGCGCTGGTGTCGTGCACCGCACTGGTCGCCGAGGCCGCGGTGGTCGGCCGACCCGATGAGACCACCGGCGAGGCCGTCTGCGCCTTCGTGGTGCTGAAGGGCGCGCGCCCGACCGGCGACGAAGCCAAAAGGATCGCCAACGAGCTTCGCAACTGGGTCGCCAAGGAGATCGGCCCGATCGCGAAGCCCAAGGACATCCGCTTCGGCGACAACCTGCCGAAGACACGCAGCGGAAAGATCGTGCGAAGGCTGCTGCGCAGCATCGCCAGAGGCGAGGCGATCACGCAGGACATCTCGACGCTAGAGAACCCGGCCATCCTGGACCAACTCTCCGAAAGGAACTGAAATGGAACCCGATCTGACAACGCGCATCCTCAACGATCCGAATTACCAGAAACTGAAGGCCAAACGGTCACGGTTCGGCTGGTGGTTGACGCTGGCGATGATGGTCGTTTACTACGGCTTCATCGTGCTGGTCGCATTCGACAAGCCCTTCCTCGCGACAAGACTGGGAGAGGGCGTCACGACGATCGGCATGCCGATCGGCCTGGCCGTCATCGCCTTCACGGTTTTCATCACCGGCCTCTACGTGCGCCGCGCGAATGGCGAATACGACGCGCTGACCGAGCAGATCGCCAAGGCGGCTCTGAAATGAACGCTCGAATGCTCGCAAGATCGCTGGGCACGATCGCACTCCTCGGTGCCGGTGCCGCGGCACTGGCCGCTGGCGCAGACCTCGGCCAGGCAGAGAAGCAGCCCACCAACTGGACGGCGATCGGCATGTTCGCCGTCTTTGTCATCGGCACGCTGTTCATCACCAAATGGGCCGCGGCCAAGACCAAATCCGCAGCCGACTTCTACACCGCCGGTGGCGGTATCACAGGCTTTCAGAACGGCCTGGCCATCGCAGGCGACTACATGTCGGCCGCGTCTTTCCTCGGCATCTCTGCTGCGGTGATGGTGGGCGGCTTCGACGGCCTGATCTACTCGATCGGCTTTCTCGTCGGCTGGCCGATCGTGACCTTCCTGCTCGCCGAGCGCTTGCGCAACCTCGGCAAGTTCACCTTCGCCGACGTGGCCGCGTTTCGCTTTTCACAGACGCCGGTGCGGGTGTTCGCGGCGTCGGGCACGCTGGTCGTCGTCGCGTTCTATCTCATCGCGCAGATGGTCGGCGCGGGGCAGTTGATCAAGCTGCTGTTTGGACTGGAGTACTGGATCGCGGTCGTCATCGTCGGTGCACTGATGATGGTCTACGTGCTGTTCGGCGGCATGACCGCCACGACCTGGGTGCAGATCATCAAGGCCTGTCTGTTGCTGGCCGGTGCGAGCTTCATGGCCTTCATGGTGCTCTACCACTTCGGTTTCAGCCCCGAGGCGATGTTCGCCAAGGCGGTCGAGGTCAAGGCGGGCATCGCGGCGGCAGCCGGAAAGTCGCCCACCGAAGCGGCCGCCCAGGGCTTCTCCATCATGGGCCCGGGCGGATTCATCAAGGACCCGATCTCTGCGATCAGCTTCGGCATGGCGCTGATGTTCGGCACCGCCGGGTTGCCGCACATCCTGATGCGATTCTTCACCGTGCCCAACGCGAAGGAAGCGCGCAAGTCGGTGCTGTGGGCCACGACGTGGATCAGCTACTTCTACGTGCTGACGTTCATCATCGGTTTCGGTGCCATCACCTTCGTGCTGACGAACCCGCAGTTTCTCGACGCCAAGGGCGGCCTGCTCGGCGGTGGCAACATGGCGGCGATCCACCTTGCCAACGCGGTGGGCGGCAACGTGTTCCTCGGATTCATCTCGGCCGTGGCATTTGCGACGATCCTCGCCGTCGTCGCCGGTCTGACCTTGTCCGGCGCGTCGGCGGTGTCGCACGATCTCTATTCGACGGTGATCAAGAAAGGCAAGGCCGACGGCGCCGCCGAGCTGAAGGTTTCGCGCATCACGACCGTCGGCCTGGGAATCGTGGCGGTCGTGCTCGGCATCGCCTTCGAAAAGCAGAACATCGCCTTCATGGTCAGCCTGGCATTTGCCATCGCGGCTTCGGCCAACTTTCCGGTGCTGTTGATGTCGGTGCTCTGGAAAGACTGCACGACCCGAGGTGCCGTGGTCGGTGGCTTCCTCGGGCTGGTCTCGTCGGTGCTGTTGACGTTCGTGTCACCAGCGGTCTGGGAGGTGACACTCGGCAACCCCAAGGGCTCGGCACTCTTCCCCTACGCGTCACCGGCCCTGTTCTCGATGACCATCGGCTTCGTCGGCATCTGGTTGTTCTCGATCCTCGACAAGAGCCCGAGAGCCGCGCAAGATCGTGCCGGCTTCGTGGCACAGCAGGTGCGTTCGGAAACAGGCATTGGCGCCTCCGGAGCCTCGGGGCATTGATCGATCGAAGCATTCTTCAAGGAGAAACGATGAACAAGCGCATGAGCAATCGAGACGTGGTGGTTCTGGGCGCGGCCCGGTCGGCGATCGGAACGTTCGGCGGGGCGCTGGCCGACATCGAGCCGGCCGAACTGGCCGGTATCGTGATGAAGGAAGCGGTCAAGCGTTCGGGCGTCGACCCGAAGTCGATCAACTACGTGACCGTGGGCAACACGATCCCCACCGAAAGCCGCTTTCCTTACGTGGCGCGCGTAGCGGCCATCCAGGCCGGGCTGCCGATGGAGTCGGTGGCGATGTCGGTGAATCGTCTCTGCTCCTCCGGCCTGCAAGGCATCGTCACGACCGCGCAGAACATCCTTCTGGGCGATTGCGACTACGGCGTCGGCGGCGGCGTGGAAGTGATGAGCCGCGGCGGCTACCTGTCCACGGCGATGCGCAGCGGCGCACGCATGGGCGATACCAAGCTGCTCGACATGATGGTCGCCACGCTGACCGATCCGTTCGGGGTCGGGCACATGGGCATCACCGCCGAGAACCTGGTCACCAAGTGGGGCATCACGCGCGACGAGCAGGACGCGCTGGCGGTGGAGTCGCATCGGCGCGCCGCCATGGCGATTGCCGAAGGCCGCTTCAAATCGCAGATCGTGCCGATCGTCAAGCAGACGAAGAAGGGCGAGGTGGTCTTCGACACCGATGAGCACGTCAAGCCCAACACCACGCTCGAGACCCTGGCAAAGATGAAGCCTGCGTTCAAGAAGGACGGTTCGGTGACCGCTGGCAATGCGTCGGGGATCAACGACGGTGCGGCCTTCTTCGTTTTGGCCGATGCGGCGGTCGCGGCGGCTGCCGGCCACAAGCCGATGGCGCGGCTCGTGTCCTATGCAGTGGCCGGCGTGCCCAACGAGATCATGGGCGAAGGCCCGATCCCGGCCTCGAGGATGGCGCTGAAGAAGGCGGGCCTCACGCTCGATCAGATCGACGTGATTGAAAGCAACGAAGCCTTCGCGGCCCAAGCCATCGCCGTGGCCCGCGCCCTCGAACTCGACATGAAGAAGGTCAACCCGAACGGCGGCGCGATCGCACTCGGCCACCCGATCGGGTGCTCTGGCGCCTTTCTTGCCACCAAGGCGGTGTACGAACTGCATCGCACCGGCGGGAGATACGCGCTGGTGACGATGTGCATCGGTGGCGGGCAAGGCATCGCCGCGGTGTTCGAGCGCCTTTGAGCAAGAACCGGGACGAACTCTCCATCAGCCGCGACCCGCCGAACGAAGTGAACGTCGTCATCGAGGCCTTGCCCGCGCCGACGACGCGCTGCGTATGCACCGCCTTGAAACCGGCAGTCGATGCCGCGATGCCTCTGGCAAGCCTTGTGTCACAAGGCCATGCAAGACGTAT
>JANYFX010000253.1 GCA_025359585.1 Rhizobacter sp.
AGACAACGTCAAGGACCTGCAGGACATTCCGGAGAACGTGAAGAATCAGCTCGAGATCGTGCCGGTGCGCTGGATCGATCGGGTCCTCGAGGTTGCCCTCGAGCGCGTCCCCCAGGCCCTGCCAGAAGACGAGCCCGTGAAGGCGGCCGAGCCGGCGAATCCCACGCCTCCTGTGGTCGGGCCGGAGTTGCTGACGCACTGAGACCAGTGGCGACGCGCTGCCTTGCGCGGGGCAGATTTTTCGGTCTATAATCAGGGCTTCGGTAAATACTTCAAAGTAGTCGCCGAGCTTGAGAAAGCAATGCGGGAGTAGCTCAGTTGGTAGAGCGCAACCTTGCCAAGGTTGAGGTCGAGAGTTCGAGACTCTTCTCCCGCTCCAGATGTTGAAAATGGGAAGCCGAGTGCTTCCCATTTTCCTATCTAGAATTGTTTTGGTGAACAATCAGAGCAAAGTGGCGCGATAGCAAAGCGGTTATGCACCGGATTGCAAATCCGATCAGCCGAGTTCGACTCTCGGTCGCGCCTCCAAGATTTCCAAGGCCTCGCAGCAACGCGAGGCCTTCGTCTTTGTGCATCGACGTCGGTGTGGCGACTGATAATCGCGGGCCGCCCGGGTGGTGAAACTGGTATACACAGCGGACTTAAAATCCGCCGCTTCTCGAAAGAGGGCATGCGGGTTCGAGCCCCGCCCCGGGCACCACAGCGCAATCAAATCACAACGCGTCGTACCGCAGTTTCGAGGCCCAGCCAGGCATGGGCAAACCGCTGAAATCTTGCGGCGTCTCCTGTGGTTTGCAGCGTGAGAAGGGTTGAGTGCCCGGGCGTGTCGGCGACATCGGGCCGCGTCTTGCGAACGGTGGTGTCCGCGGCATGGCGAGCCACCGCCTCAGCCGTGTCGACAATGTGCACCGCCGCCCCCATAGCGGCCTGAATGTGCTGCCGAACGAAGGTGTAGTGCGTGCAGCCGAGCACCACGGTGTCGACGCCCTGTTCGCGCAAGGCGGCGCAATGCGTCTCGACCAAGGTCAGCATCTCCGGGTTGTCGAGCAGACCATGTTCGATGGCTGCCGCAAGTCCATCGCAGGCACGCAGATGCAAAGCTTCACGCGTGACAAGCGCCGCAGCCAAACGTTGAAATTTTTCACTGCCCAACGTGGCGCGGGTGGCCATCACGCCGATGCGTCCATTGAGCGTGGCCAGCAAGGCCGGTTTGATGCCGGGCTCGACGCCGATGAACGGCGTCTCGGGCCAGGCTTCGCGCAACAAGTGACTCGCTACAGCCGTGGCGGTGTTGCAGGCGATCACGATGACCTGTGCGCCGCCTTCCATCAGGTGCGACACCACTCGCCGCGAACGCGTGACGACGTGCTCATCGCTGCGTTCGCCGTACGGAGCGTGGCCGGCATCGGCCACGTAGTGCAGTGCGGCGCCGGGCAGTTGTCGGCGCAATTCGCGGAGTACCGAGAGGCCGCCGACGCCCGAGTCGAATACGCCGACGCGAACGGGAGTCATGGCTTCGATGGGTGCGACTGGGAACTTCATGGGACCGATGGCGCACGCAGTCTAGCAGCGCACTCTTTTCGGTGAATGGACGGTGAGCGGTGCGTCGTGCGCTAAAATAGCACGATCGTACTATTCTCTGCCTTTCCCCGGCTTGCGAGCCGCTGGACAAGAGGCGCGCGAACTAGAATCAGCGCAACCCAAGCAGCCATCTCCGAGGAGCCCTCCGCATGAAAATCCTTGTCCCTGTCAAACGTGTCGTCGACTACAACGTCAAGGTTCGCGTGAAGAGTGACGGCACGGGAGTCGACATCGCCAACGTCAAGATGAGCATGAACCCGTTCGACGAGATCGCCATCGAAGAGGCGGTGCGCTTGAAGGAGAAGGGCGCCGCGACCGAAGTGATCGCGGTGTCTTGCGGCGTTACGCAATGCCAGGAAACGCTGCGCACTGCGATGGCCATCGGCGCCGACCGTGCCATCCTTGTCGAGACCACCGAAGAACTCCAGCCGCTGGCTGTCGCCAAGCTGCTGAAGGCGCTGATCGACAAGGAACAACCCGGCCTCGTGATCCTCGGCAAACAGGCGATCGACGACGACTGCAACCAGACCGGCCAGATGCTCGCCGCGCTCGCCGATCTGCCGCAAGCCACCTTCGCCTCGAAGGTCGAAATTGCCGACGGCCACGCCAGCGTCACGCGTGAAGTCGATGGCGGCTCCGAAACCCTGAAGCTCACGCTGCCCGCGATCATCACGACCGACCTGCGCCTGAACGAGCCGCGTTACGTGACCTTGCCCAACATCATGAAGGCCAAGAAGAAGCAGATGGACGTGCTCAAGCCCTCTGACCTCGGCGTGGACGTGAAGTCGCACCTCAAGACCCTGAAGGTCAGCGAGCCGCCCAAGCGCAGCGCCGGCATCAAGGTGCCCGACGTGGCCACCCTGGTCTCCAAACTCAAGAACGACGCGAAGGTGATCTGAGATGGCAACGCTGGTTATTGCTGAACACGACAACAACACCGTCAAGGGTGCCACGCTCAATACCGTCACCGCTGCGCTGCAATGCGGCGGCGACGTGCATGTGCTGATCGCGGGAGCGAACGCTTCGGGCGCGGCCAAGGCGGCGTGCCAGATTGCTGGCGTGGCCAAGGTGCTGCACGCCGACGGCGCCCAACTCGACCACGGCCTGGCCGAGAACGTCGCGGCCCAGGTGCTGGCGCTCGCGAAGGACTACAGCCACATCCTGTTCCCGGCCACCGCCGCGGGCAAGAACGTGGCGCCGCGCGTGGCCGCCAAGCTCGACGTCGGCCAGATCTCCGACATCACCAAGGTCGACAGTGCCGACACCTTCGAGCGACCGATCTACGCCGGCAACGCGATCGCGACGGTGCAGAGCCTGGACGCGATCAAGGTCATCACGGTCCGCACGACCGGCTTCGATCCGGCCGCGGCGACGGGTGGCTCCGCGGTCGTTGAAACCATTGCTGCAGTTACCGATTTCGGCAAGAGCAGCTTCGTCGGCAGCGAGATCGCGAAGAACGACCGGCCCGAATTGACCGCCGCGAAAATCATCGTCTCCGGCGGCCGCGCGCTCGGCAGCAGCGACAAGTTCAACGAGGTGCTCACGCCATTGGCCGACAAACTCGGTGCTGCGCTCGGCGCGAGCCGCGCGGCGGTCGATGCGGGCTACGCACCGAACGACTGGCAAGTCGGCCAGACCGGCAAGATCGTTGCGCCGCAGCTCTACATCGCGGCCGGCATCAGCGGCGCGATCCAGCACCTGGCCGGCATGAAGGACAGCAAGGTCATCGTCGCGATCAACAAGGACCCGGAGGCGCCGATCTTCAGCGTCGCCGACTACGGCCTCGAGGCCGACCTGTTCGTCGCCGTGCCCGAACTGGTGGCTGCGCTCGGCTGATCTGACGCCTCGCACCGAGACGAGGCTTTGACATTCGGGGCGCGCAACGCGAGTTGTCGCGCCCTCGTTCCATCTGGAGACAAACCATGACCTACCGCGCCCCCGTCAACGACATGCTGTTCTGCATGAAGGAACTTGCCGGCCTCGAAGACGTGGCCAAGCTGCCTGGCTTCGAAGAGGCCGGCATCGAAACCGCGCAGGCGGTGCTCGAAGAGTGCGCCAAATTCAACGAAGGCGTGGTCGCGCCGCTGAACTGGGAAGGCGATCGCAACCCATCGTCGTGGAAAGATGGTGTCGTCACCACCACGCCGGGCTTCAAGCAGGCGTTTCGCCAGTTCGGCGAAGGTGGTTGGCAAGGCCTTCAACACCCGACCGAGTTCGGCGGCCAGAACCTGCCGAAGACCATCGGCGCGGCCTGCATCGAGATGCTCAACAGCGCTAACCTCAGCTTCGCCTTGTGCCCGTTGCTGACCGACGGTGCGATCGAAGCCTTGCTCACCGCCGGCTCGCCCGAACAACAAGCGCTCTACCTGCCGAAGATGATTTCCGGCGAGTGGACCGGCACGATGAACCTGACCGAGCCCCAGGCCGGCTCCGACCTGGCCCAGGTGCGCACGCGCGCCGAGCCGCAGCCCGACGGCAGCTTCAAGATCTTCGGCACGAAGATCTTCATCACCTACGGCGAGCACGACATGGCGCCGAACATCGTGCACCTCGTGCTCGCGCGCGTCAGCGGCGCGCCCGAAGGCGTGAAGGGCATCAGCCTGTTCATCGTGCCGAAGTTTCTCGTCGGCGCAGACGGCAGCCTCGGTGCGCGCAACGACGCGTGGTGCGTCAGCATCGAGCACAAGCTCGGCATCAAGGCGAGCCCGACGGCGGTGCTGCAGTTCGGCGATCAGGGCGGAGCGGAACTCGACGGTCCTGGGGCCATCGGCACGCTCATCGGCGCGGAGAACCGCGGCCTCGAGTACATGTTCATCATGATGAACGCGGCGCGCTACGCCGTCGGCATGCAGGGCATCGCGGTCGCTGAGCGGGCGTACCAGAAGGCGGCGGCGTTCGCGAAGCAGCGTGTGCAGTCTCGGCCGGTCGACGGCTCGGTCGCCGGCAGTGCGACCATCATCCATCACCCCGACGTGCGCCGGATGCTGATGACGATGCGCGCCTACACCGAA
>JANYFX010000262.1 GCA_025359585.1 Rhizobacter sp.
GTTGCAGCGCGCCCGTCGTGCAGGAAACGCGGGCGCAGGCCCAGGCCCACCAGCGGCGTGGTGCGCCAGTCGGCGCCGGTCGCGCTGCCCTGCACGATCTTGTCGTCGAGCGCAGCGCCCATGTCGTGCAACAACAGGTCGGAATAAAGCAGCACCTCGCCACCGTTGCCACGCAACGAAGGCAGGTGGCACTTGGCGCAGCCGACCGCGTTGAAGAGCCGTGCGCCTTCGCCGCCCAGCCGGCCGGCATCGCCAGGCACCCCAGCGCGCTCGGCCGCTGTGCCCTGCGCCGCGCCAGCGCTCGGCGTGAGGCCCGCTAACGCGACCAGCCCGTAGGCACTGGCCGCAGACACCGCGAGTGCCACCATGGCAATACCGATCAAGCGCCACACGCCACCGGCTTCGCGCAGGCGTGACACGGGCGTGGTCAGGCCCAGCGCCACCATCACCATCAGGAACAGGAACTGGTCGCCTTCGAGAATCAACTTGCGCACCTGCGGCTGCAGCGTGACGGCCGAATTGAAGAGCAGCACCGCGACGAAGCCGAACACGAACCACGGGATCGGAATACGCGCCTTTGCAGCACCCGGTTCGCCACGCGAATGTTTGTCTCGGGATTGAATCAGGCCGAACACCAGCAGCAGTGGCACCAGCATCACCACCTTGCTCAGCTTGACCAGCGTTGCCGCGTTCAGGGCCCCCTCGGAAACCGAGTACGACGCGCCATAGACCTGCGCCAGTTCGAAGATGCTGGCACCCACCGTGACGCCGAAGCTGCGGTCGTCGAGCCCCGGCATCCAGCCCGCCATGAACGCCACCGGATAGAGCAGCAGCGCCAGCGTGCCGGCGATCGTGATGATCGTGATCGCCACACCGGCTTGCTGTTCGCGCGCCCGCGTCAGCGCGGCCATCGACAGGATCGCGGCCGCGCCGCACACCGCCGCGCCGACCGCGATCAGCAGCGCCAGGCTCGAATCGAGCTTGAACACCCGGATCGCGACCACGCGCACGACGAGCAGAACAGTCACGAGCTCGATGGCCGCGATCGTGATCGGAACGAGCCCCAAGTCGGCCAGCAATGCCACGGTGATGCGAAACCCGAGCAGCACCACACCCAGGCGCAACAGATAACGTTTGGTGAAGTCCAGCCCCGGGCGCAGCGCCGCGGGGCAATCGAAGCAGGTGCCGAGCAGCAGCCCGAAGAGCATCGCCACCAGCACCGGGTTGCGCGCCAGCGGGTCGCCCAGGCCGCCGGCGATCCAGCCTGCGGCCAGCGCCAGGCTGCCCGCCACCGCGATGCCGGGCAGCTTGTTGCGCCAGCCCGCAGGCCAGGCGACCGAAGCGCGAAACAAGGCCAGTGCGGCGTTCACTTCGAAGCCTCTGTGGGCCGCGGCCGCACGAGGCCACGCAGATAAGCGCCGACGGCGCGCACCAGGCTGCCGTCGTCCTTGATCGGCGTCTGCGGGCGCACCGCCAGCGCGCTGTTCACGCCCATCTCGTGCGTGAAAGCCTCTGCCACCATCTCGTCGAGCGTGGCGATGTCGGCCTTCCAGCCGTAGCGCCCGACGCGCCGCGTGCCGTCGGCCGCCGTCACGAGGTTCGCCCTGCCCTTGATGCCGTCGCCCTTGGCGATTGCCTGTGCTTCGATCACCGCATCGGGAATGTCGTCGATGCGCGGCGCGGCGAACAGCGGCAGCGGCATGCGCAGCGACACCACGTTCGCGGCGCGTGGCCAGCCGGCCGCCGGGGCGTCGGCCTGCCCGATCGAGCGGGTCGAGAAACGCGGCACGCTGACGCTGCTCTGGCCGTCGATCGGTGTGATGCGTCCGCTCGCCGAGTCCATGCGCGCGACCCGCTGCGCGAAGTGTTCTTCCTGCGCGCTGCTGCCGCCCGGCCCGGGGTGACAGGCCACGCACGAACTGGCGTTGAACAGCGGGCCGAGGCCGGTGCCCGGCGTGAACGTGGTGTTGAAGATGCGCGCGCCGAGCGCTGCGGAGTCTGTCTCTGGCGTTGGGCGGTGCGCTGCAGCACTCGCGGCCGACGCGGCCGTCAGGAAAGGGCCATTCGCGTCGAAGCCATCCACTTCGAGCAGCATCGACTCGTCGCTGCCGGCGCGCTCGGCGATCAGCCACAGACGCTGCGCGTCGGCCGCCACCGCGATGCTGCGCAAGCGGCCGGCACCGACGCGGCCAAGACCCGCGATCTCGATCTCCGCCCGCGCGAGCACCAGACCGTCTTGCGACATGCGCAGCAACGAGCCGTCGCCACGGTTCGCCACGTACAGGTCCGAGCCGCCCGCCAGCGTGGTGTGGCTCGCGAAACGCGGGTTCGCGATCTCGGGAATCGCCGCCGCCAGATCGACCGGCTGGCGCAACCACGGCGAGGTCAGGCTGCTGGTGTGCGCGAGCGTGAAGTGGCGTGTGTCGTCGCTCAGGTGCAAGAGCACGATGCGGTCGCGCTGCGCGTCGGCGACAAACAGCACCCGCTTCGGGCTCCATTTGAAGGCGATGCCGATGACACCCGGGTCGGCCGCGCCGACAGCGATCGTGCCGGCGGGCGCGAGCCCGTCGATGCCGTCCTGCACGTGGGCCTGCACGACCGAGCCATCGCCGGCGACGACGGCGAAGACGGCGAAGCCGCTGCCGTCGGGCGAAGCCCCGAGCAGCGCGGTGCCGAGCGCGCCCTTGGTGATGGCACCCGTGGTCAACTGGCCACTCGGGGCGCGGTTCCACCACGAAGCGAACAGGCCGCTGCGCACCGACTTGGCCACGCTCTCGCGCGGCGTCAGGCCTCCTGCGAACACTCCTCCCGCCGCATCACTCGGTGCGTTGGCGAGCGGCTTGCCGTCGGGGTCGACCACACTCTCGCTGCCCTCGCCGCGCAGCCCGAACGGTGCGTTCGCGATCCACGGCCGTCCGAAGGCGTTGTTGATCGACAGGTAGCGCGGCCCCGAAGCCGCGGTGAAGCGGACCGTGCGCGCGCCGCCGTTGTGGCTGCCATTCATGTGCGCTTCGGTCTGCGCGGTGTAGATCTGCAGCGCGCCGCCCTCGCCGCGCTGCGGCAGCACGGCCAAGTTCGCCGGGACAGTGATCGGGCGACCGCCGGCCGCGCCTCGCGGGTCGATCGACAGCACGCTGCCGGCCGCATGCGCAGGGTTGCCGAGCGCCGCGCCGAGGTTGCTTTCGAGCGCGACCAGCACCCGCTCCGGGTCGAGCACGCGGCCGGGTTGGGTTTGCAGCAGGAACTCGGGGTTGGTGGTGAACGGGCCTCCGCTGTGAAAACGGCCGACCTGGCGAATGCCGTGCGCACCGGGCAGGCCGGTCGCGACGATGCGCGCGCGCAGCGTCAAGGTCGGAGGCGCGGCGCCGATCGCAGCGGCCTCGGCCACGACCTGTGGCGCTGCGCCGCAGGCCAACGCCGCGGCGAGAGCAAGGCACACGCTGCGGCCGAGGATCACGGCAAGGTCACTTTCAGGATCTGCCCCGTGCTCAGCACCACGAGTTGTTTGGGCCCGAGCACAGCGATGCTGTCGATGTCGGCGACGGTCGGGTTGGCACCGAACGTGATGGTCCCGTTGTTCGGAATCAACACGCTGGGGGTGCCACCTGGCGGCAGCACCATCAGCCCGCGGTAGCCGCCGTAGTACAGCGTGCCGCTTGCATCGACCGCCAGCGCGGTCACTGCACTGTTGGCGGGAATGGGCAGCGTCACCACACTCGCGCCATCGCTCGAGATCTTGCGAACGACGCCGTCGAACGCGACCTGATCGACCACGTACAAGGAGCCGTCGGGCCCGAAAGCGAGCGGGCCGGGCGTCGTGAAGCGCGCTGTGGCGATCGGCCCGTCGGCGTTGCCGCTCTGGCCCATCACACCGGCGTAGGTGCTGACGTTGCCGGCCGCGTCCACACGCCGGATCGCGTAGTTGCTGTCGGCCACGAAAACGTCACCGCCCGGTTTGACGGCCACGCCCCGGATGAGACGAAAACGTGCGGTGCTCGCGTTGCCATCGATCGCGCCCTGGTCGGTGCGCGAGCCGGCGAGCAAGGTCGTCGTGTTGTCGAGCGCGACACGGCGCACACCGAAGCTGTCGCCCACGAAGAGCACACCGGCACTGTCGCTCGCGATCGCCGCGAAAGCGCTGTTGAACTGGGCCGCGCTGCCGACGCCATCGGTCACGTCGGGAGGCGCGGGCCCGCTGGTCAGCCCGGCCGCGAGCGTGACCGCACCGGTCGGGCCGATGCGGCGCACCAGGCGCGTCAGCCGCTCGAACACCGCGACATTGCCAGCCGGGTCGACGGCCGCGGCCATCAGCCCGCCGCTGCTGGCAAAGTTCGAAAATGGCATTTGCGCCAGCACGCCGGCGCCGTCGGCCGTCATGTTGCGCGCGAAGCCGGAGGCGATCGTGTGCAGCACACCGGCCGCACTGACTTCGCGCAACGCGCGGGTTTCGGCGAGCATGAAGCCACCGTTCGGCGCGAGCGTCAAACCCCCCTCGATCTGCACACGCGCGTTCGGCGTGATGCCATCGACAAAGCCTGCACCGAGCGCCCGCGAGCCGGCCAGCGTCGTCACGGCCGTGCTCGTCAGGTCGAGTTGGCGCAGCAGGCCACGGGCATCGCGAAAGGTCAGCGTGCTGCCACGCACGACCATCGCGGTCGGTGCGATCACCGCCGCCGCGCCAACGCCATCGGCACCGGCGGGATCGGCCGAATTGCTGCCCGCCAGCGTGTCCACCGAAGCAGCCCCGCCGCCGCTGCGCACGACGCGGCGGATGCGCGTGCCGTCGCCCACCAGCACGTCGCCGTTGGCCGCTACGGCGATGGCGCTCGGCCCGAGGAAGCGTGCGGTCGAGGGCGCGCCATCTGCGAGGCCATAGACACTGCCGGCGTAGGTGCTGACGACCCCGGCCGGCGTGACGCGGCGGATGCGGGCGTTGTCGTAGTCGCTCACGTAGAGGTCGCCGTCGGGCCCGATCGCGATGCCGTTGACGCGCGAGAAGCGCGCGGCAGCGCCGGTACCGTCGGCCAGGCCGGACACACCGGCCAGTCCGGCCAGCGTGCTGACCGTGCCATCGGGCGCGATGCGGCGGATCGTGAAGTTGCGGGTGTCGGCCACGTAGACGTTGCCGGCCGCGTCGTGCGTCAGGCCGAGCGGCCCGCGGAACAAGGCGACATCGCCCGCGCCGTCGGTCGTGCCCGCACCGGCTCCGCCGGCAACCGGCGTGATGCTCGTCAGGTCAGCGCTCAAGCGCTTGATTCGGCTGCCGGTGATGAAGGTGAAACTGCCCGCCGTCTCCTGGTCGATGCCGGCCACCTCGAAGATCTCGGCCTGCGGGCGCAGGCCGATGACCGGCAATGCAGCCAGCGTGACCGTGGGCGGCGGCGTGACGGTCAGCAGCGCGGCCGAGCTGATCGTGGTGCTCAGGCCGCCGCAGTCGAGCACGGCACGGAACTGCAGGCCGCTGTCGCCGATGGTGGTGGCGAAGCTGTAATTGAGCGCGGTGGCGGCGGCGAGGTTGGCCCAGGTCAGCGTGCCGCCCGAGGTCTGCCCACGCTGCCATTGAACCCCGAGCGTGCCCGCGCTGCAGGTCGCGGCCACGCTGAAGCTGGCGGGCGTGCCCGCGACGACCGTCGTGGCGACAGGCTGCGATGTGATCGTCAACACCGGCACGGCCATCACGACGGTCAGCGTGGCGGCGTTGCTGGTCGCCGTGCCCGCCGCGTTGCTGATCACCGCACGAAACGCGGCGCCGCTGTCGCCGAGCACGGTCGCCGCGATCGTGTAGCTCGTGGCCGTTGCGCCCACGATGTCGCTGCCGTTGCGCTGCCACTGGTAGGCGAGTGGCGCGTCGCCGGTCGCGGCAACGCTGAAGCTCGCCGCCTGACCTTCGGTCACGCTCACATTGACCGGCTGCAGCGTGACGCTCGGCGGCACTGCGACCGGGATCGGGATCGGTGGCCCGCCGCCACCGCCACTGCCACCACCGCCACCGCAGGCGGCCAGCAAGGCGCATGCGCCCGCGACGACGACGCGGCGCAGCGCGGCGCGCCAGCCCTCGTTTCGAAGCACAGTCGAGTTGTTCATGGTGGCCTCCCAGCCGTGGTGTTTCAAGACGAAGTTCAGAGTGGACAAGCCGCAGCGCACAGCAGCAGTTCGTTCGGACCGACCCAGCCGCCGGGTGTGTCGAACACCTTCAATTGCGCGGCCATGTCGTCCCACGCCGCGCGCTGCGCAGCGGCCGGAAGCGGCGCCAGAATTTCCATGATCGGCGTGCCCGACGTGCGCACGAAGTCGACGTAGTCGCGGCTCGTCGGCCAGTGAAACGGCGCGGCGATCGTGCGCATCTCGATGCCCGAGAAACCGGCTGTGTGCAGCAGCCGCGCGAGCAAGCCCGGCTCGCCCAGGCTCATCAACGCGCCGGGCGCGTAGGGCGACCTTGGCGGCAGGCCCGCGTGCCGCAACGCGGTGTTCATCAACACGCCGAGGCAGGGGTTGTGCTGCGGCTGCGAGAACACCAGCGCGCTGAATCGGCCGCCCGGTTTGAGCGCGGCACGTGCCTCGCGCAAGGCATCGAGCGGCGCCTCGCAGAACATCAGGCCGAGGCGGCTCACGGCAGCGTCGAAACCGGCGCCTTCGAGCCCGAGCGTTTGCGCGTCGGCGACGCGGGTGTCGATGTTGTGCAGGTCGGCAGCGCGTGCGTTGTCTCTGGCCAGCGCGAGGATGGCGGCCGAGACATCGGTCGCGAGCACATGGCCGTGCGCGCCGACGCAGCGCGCGATGGCCAGCGTTTGATCGCCCGAACCGGCGGCGATGTCGAGCACGCGCGCGCCAGGCCCGATGCGGGCCGCGCCCAGCATCGCGGCCGTCGCTTCGGCGAGCCATTCGTGGATCGCGGCCGCGTGGCTGTTCCAGCCCGCCGCGGCCTTGTCCCAGGGGTGGATGAAAACGACGTTCGCGGCCTGCGGGGCGGCTTCGGTTCGAGAGGTGTTCATGCTTGTCGCTCCGTTGTTCGCGCCACGGTAGGTGTCGGCGTCCTAAGGATCGCTTAGAGATTCGGTGCAGGGGATCGGAGAAGCGGCCCCGCACGCCGCCTCCTGTTCACTGTTACGAGACGGGATCGGCGATGCGGACATCGGTGCGCAAATTGAGGCCACGGGCCTGCGAATCGGCGGCCCCTCTATCCCGAGGCTGCAGGTAGCATGCAAGTGCGGTGTCCGGATCGCGGCGCGCGTCTCGGCAAACGTCTGTTGTTCAAGGTGAAGTGCGATGGCCGATCTCAGGTTTCTATCGGAAGAATGGCCCGTCATCAGCCGCCGGCTGGACGAAGCGCTGGCCGTCGAAGCGCCGCAGCGCAGCACCTGGCTCGACGCATTGGCCGAGCCCGACTCGATCAAGGACAAACTGCGCCGCCTGCTGTTCGAGGCCGGCGGCGTCGAGACCGACGACTTCCTCGGCACGCTGCCGAAGCTGACACTCGGGCCCGCCGCGGCGAGCCCTGGCCTGGGCGCCGAAGCGCTCTCGGCCGGCGCGGTGATCGGCCCGTACCGTCTCATCCGCGAACTCGGTGTCGGCGGCATGGGCCTGGTGTGGCTGGCCGAGCGGGTCGACGGTGGTCTCAAACGCCCGGTGGCGCTGAAGCTGCCGCACCTGAACTGGTCGCGTGGCCTGGCCGAGCGCATGAGCCGCGAGCGCGACATTCTGGCGAGCCTCGACCACCCGAACATCGCGCGGCTCTACGACGCCGGCGTCGACGAACAAGGCCGCCCTTACCTCGCGCTCGAATACGTCGAAGGCGAACCCATCGACGCCTATTGCGCGAGCCACGCGCTGTCGGTGCCGGACCGGCTGCGGCTGGTGCTGCAGGTGGCCCGTGCGGTGGCGCACGCGCACGCGCGGCTGGTGGTGCACCGCGACCTGAAACCGGCCAACATCCTCGTCACCGAACAGGGCGAGGTTCGGCTGTTGGACTTCGGCATCGCCAAGCTGATGGAAGGCGCGCTGACGCACGACACGCAACTCACGCAGCAGGGCGGGCGCGCCATGACGCCCAACTACGCGAGCCCGGAGCAGATTCGCGGCGAGCCGCTCGGCACGGCCAGCGACGTCTACAGCCTGGGCGTCGTGAGCTACCAGTTGCTCGCCGGTGCCAGCCCCTACACGCTCGAGCGCCAGAGCGCGGCGGCACTCGAAGAGGCCATCGCCTCGATCGACCCGCCGCAGGCGAGCGTGGCCTGCGCCGACAAGGCCGTCGGCAAACAACTGAAGGGCGACCTCGACGCGGTATTGAACAAGGCGCTCAAGAAGGACCCGGCCGAACGCTACTCGACCGTCGATGCGCTGATCGCCGACATCGAAAACCACTTGAACGACCGCCCGGTGCAGGCGCAACCCGATCGTCTTGGCTACCGCGCGGCCAAGTTCCTGCGCCGCCACCGCTGGCCGGTGGCGGCCGGTTCGGCGGCGGCGCTGGCGCTGATGGTCAGTGTCTCG
>JANYFX010000275.1 GCA_025359585.1 Rhizobacter sp.
GGTCGCGGTGAACAAGGTCGCAGTCGTAGGCGAGATGCACACGGTGCACACCGCTCGGGAACTCACGAGCATGATCAACCGCCGATTCTTTCGAGCAATGGTGCGGCTGATGCCTTTGTCGCTGTATCGAGGACGTATCGCGATTCATCACGCCGAATGGGAGGCTGCCCAGGTCGAGATCAAACGAATCCTGGCCGCACTGACGAACCACAACGAAACCGTAAAGGACGATCCCGATGGTTTCGCGTTGTTGATGAACTCATTTCAGGCGCAGCAGAACCGAGCAGAGGTCGCGTCTGCGAACGAGCAGAAAGCGCACCAGGACATGGCAAGAGCCCAAATGGAGTACGGCGACTTCGTCGTTGGTGGTGCCGGCGAAGTCGCCCTCCACCTTGACGTACTCGTTCAAAGCGTTCGGAAGGAACTGAACATCGTTACGGACTTCGAGGCCTTCCGTGCTCAGACACTGCAAATGACCGAAACGGTCGCTGAGGCGGTGGCTGAAATGAAGGTGGGAATCGCGCAGTTCCAAGCGGACGCAAAGGCCGGCAAGTACAACGACTAGGCAGGAAGGTTGGAGATTCTCGCCCCGCGGTCTTCACGCGGCGACCAGAACTACAACACCCGTGCCCCCAACTCCGGAAACACCTTCCCCACCTTCCCGAGCAGATAGTCCCCATAGCGCCCGTTGAACGCATGCACGTTCGCCCGGTCCCAACGCTCTGCGCTGTCGTCGAGAAGCGGCGCACCAGCCAACCCTTCGATCTGCTGCAACCGGCTGAAAAAGTTCGGATCGAAGAACAGCGGAAACGACAGCCGGTCTCGCCCGCTGCGGTTGATCGCCACGCGGTGCGGCGTCGATCGGTACACCCCACCGGTCATGCGGTCGAGCATGTCACCGATGTTGCAGACGAAGCTGCCGGCGATCGGCGGCGCGTCGACCCAGCCGCAGCGTGTCTTCACCTGCAAGCTGCCCACGTCGTCTTGCAACACGATGGTCAGCAGCTCCAGCCACATCCGCTAAACTGCACAGAATTCTGCAACCCCGGAGCCACCATGTCGATCACTGCCAAAGACGTGGTTCCATTCACCCAAGCCCGCGCCACCCTTTCGGAGCTGGCCGACGAAGTGAAGCGAGGCAGCGAAAAGGTCATCACCAAGAACGGCGAAAGTTACGTCGCGCTGATCGACGCTGACCGGCTGGACTACTACCACCGCCTGGAGCGCGAGCGCATTCACCTGTTGCTGCTCGAAGACGTGAAGCGCGGGCTGGCTGACATGGCCGCCGGGCGCACCGAGAACGCGGACACGGCCATCGCCCGCCTGCAACGAGCGCGCAAGCCCGCGGCCAAGACCACGAAGCGGCGTGGCTGAGCCATTGGTTCAGGTCGAGCTCACCGCCAGCTTCATCGAGCGGCTGGAGTCGATCGAGACCTTCCTCGCTGAAGCCGACGCGCCCCGGGCCTACGACCGGCTGCTCGACGGGGTGCGCCGCACGGTCATCCCGAACCTGCGCCGCTTCCCGCGCATGGGGCGTTGTTATCTGGATCAGCCGCCCCAGTCGGCCGAAGCGATGACGCTGCTTGCTGCGCTTCCGCCAGGGGCCGCCGCTGCTCTGCGCGAGTACCTGCACGGCGACTACCTGATCCTCTACACGCTCAGCGGCCCCACTGTCTATCTACTGTCGATCCGCCACCACCGCCAACTGTCGTTCGCGTTCGCGAAACTGTGGGAGCCCTGAGGCAGCGCGATCCACACGAGGCCGCTGCCGCGAATGCAAAGAGGCACCCCGCCACTCACGAGCGGCGAGGTGCCCAATCGCCCGCTACGGGCGAGGAGACAAGCGTTGTACCCGAACTGTCGGCCCAGCCCCTTGTCAGATCGCGAACGAGAGTTCGAGCGCGTGCGCGCGGTCGATGCGGCGTTCGCGTTCAAGCCGCTGCACCATCTGCTTGACCAGCGCCTTGGCCTGCGGCAGCGGCCCGAAGCCGGCCTCGGTGTTGATGTGGCCGGCGTCGCCCAGGCTCAGCAACTGCGAGCCCCACACGCGGGCCCAGCCGCACGCCGATTCGAACTTCATCCACGGGTCGGTCTCGCTGGCGAGCAGCACCGAAGGGATCGCCAGGTGCGACTGCGGCAGCTTGCCGGCAACGCCGAACTTGGCGGGGTCGGCGGGGGCGACCAGCAAGGCCGAGTGCACGCCTTCGCCGCCCTGCGCCAGATAGCGCAGCAGCGCGAGACAACCGAAGCTGTGCGCCACCGCGACCCAGCGCACACCGGGGTGCCGCGCGATCGTGGTCTCGACGCGCTGCGACCAGCGCGCCAGGTCGGCGCTGGCCCAGTCGTCTTGCTCCACACGCACGGCGTGGCGGCTGAAGTGCCCTTGCAGCCAGCTCTGCCAATGTGCAGGCCCGCTGTCGTTCAGCCCCGGGATCACCAGCAGCCGAACGGGGTCGCCCTTGAAGGCCATGGTCGGTCTCCTGTGGCCTGCGTTCAGAGCGTGGCGATCGAGACCT
>JANYFX010000280.1 GCA_025359585.1 Rhizobacter sp.
CGGGGCCCCGGGCCCGCATGCCCCGGGCCCCCCACGCCGGGTTTGTCTTCGCGCCCGGGCCATCCCGGTGGCGCAACCGTGTTCCGGTCCCGGCAGAAGATGCCCGGGTGCCTGTCACCGTGCGGCTGTTGATCAGCCGACGAACTGTGTCAGCTGAAGCATGTCGGGGTTCGCGCCAAGGCCGAGCTTCTCTTGAGACGGGTCCCAGCGCGGCATCTGGAACAGGTATGAGTAGTGATCGCTCCATGCCAGCCCGACCAGCGTTTCGGCAACGATGCGGCTGCCAACCTCACCGAGGTGATGCCCATGGTTCATGATCTCCGCCTCTTTCAAGATGTAGTACCACAAGGGTGCCGCGCCGGCGAGCCACTTCTTGTTTTGCGGCTTCTGGAAGAACGAGGTGCCTTCGTCCCATGGAATCAGCGCCTCCTCTTCATTGCGCACCGACCACAGTTGTTCATCGCTGAGCACGGTTTGCGCGCCCATCATGCGCGCGACGTTCTGCCCCGAGGGCAGCCCCATGCTGACGCTGCGCTGCAGGTTTCGGAATGCGAGTGATGCGAACGGCGTCGGCGCGTTCGCGAACTCGGGGAGCGCACCGAGCGGGTCGACCAGGAAGGCGTCGATGCGGTAGCTTGGTTGCGGAACCTGCTTCTGCCCATCGGCGTGCTGGCCCGGGGTGCCGAAGAAGAACGACCAGTCGATGCCCCAGCCGGACGGCAGCGCCTCGCCGAAGCCGTTCATGGCATCGGTTGTTGCGCTGGATTGCCTCACGAAGATCGGAATGCGGCCGAAGTTCTTGCCGTTGAAATTGGCCGAGCTCCTTGCCACGTCGTTGAGCGCATAGCTCGGCCGCACCATCGAGTGGCCGAAGCGGTAGGCCGCCACCGAGAACTCGATCGGAATGTACGCATCGCCACCGTGCGGCCTGTAGAACTGCAGGTTCGGCTCGCGCTTGCCCGCCGCCGGCATCACCTGCGCAACGATCGCCGGGTCGCAGATCTTCGGCAGGAAGTCGTGCAGCACGACCCACTGGTAACACCAGCGCACGATGCGCTGCGCTTCGCTGAAGTGCGCGTCCTGCTGGCCCGGGCCGAACTTCGGCGCGATCTGGTCGTAGACCTTGTTGTGGAACTTCAGGAACAGCGCCTGGATCTGCGCGACGATCTTGTTCTCGTCGTTGCGCTTGTCGCCGATCAGCGCAGTGCCGTCGGCGGTGCGCTGCAGGTCGGGGCGGTCCATGCCCGCCACGCCCCGATTGGCGCCGAGTATGAACTTGCCTCGCCCGGACGCCTTGTCGTACAGATAGGGCTGGTCGGCGGGGCCGCGGCCATACAAACAATCGAGATCGAGCCGCGGCGTGCGGAAGTCTTCGAGCGCATCCGGGTCGTTCAGGCGCTGCAGCGACGACACCGGATCGAAGGTGATGTCGTGGTCGATGAACTGGCCGAAGTAGGTGTAGCCAGCGGCGATCTTCACGTTCTCGTCGGCGGGCTCGGACCGTTCGATGGGCGCATCTGGCGCGTCACCCGGGAACTTGTGGTTCGAGACGTTTTCGGTGAACTCGCTGGTGACCATCAGCCCTGCAAGATCGGTGAGCATCTTGCGCGCCGACACTTCTTCGGCCGGGCCTTCTGGTGCGATCGCCGCCTCGAGCCAGCGGAACATGCGCCCGAATTTCGCGGTTTGAACACTCGACTGCGCCGTACTTTCGAGGCCGCGCAGTGGCCTTGATCCATGACCTGCCATGAGATACCTCCTGTGGATGTGAGTTGCTGCGTGCTGGGCAACCGGGAAGGTGCCGACTGTGGGCGCGAGCTGCTCGGGGCGTCATCCCATAACCTAGGGAAGCGGGTGTCGCATGGCCTCATCTTCTAGGGGGATCGTGCAAGTCGCTCATTCATACTTGCAAGCCTGCGAATTCAGTACCCCGGTGGGGTAGGAAGGCGGCGACATGACGGATACCCCAACAGCCCGGCCTCCGGAAATCAATCAATACACGATCAAGTTCCTGATTGGCTTTGTCGCCTTGTGGTTGCCCGTGACAGAGCTGGTGCTGTCTCGAGGCACCATCACCTCAATCAGCGAGTCGTACTGGTATCCCGACAGCCTCTGGTCGCGCAACATCTTCGTGGGCGCGCTGGTCGCGATAGCAGCTCTGCTCGCGGGCTACAACGGCACGAGCCCGAAGCAACTGTGGTTTGGCAAGGTGGCCGCTCTGGCGGCTGTACTTGTTTCGATGTTTCCGTGCAATTGCGGAAACGATGCGCACGAAATCGTGAGGGGCCTGCACGCCGCCTCAGCGGGCGTCTTGTTCGCGGTGCTCGCGTGGTTCTGTTGGGACTTCATAGAACGGGCAAAGACAAAACTGCACGACGATCGCAAGACTGCGGCCGGTCGGCGGATCTTCATCTACAGAGCCTGCGGGATCGGCATGGTCGTTGCGATCGCGCTGTTTGTGGCTCACGTGATCACGAAGGATGAGCGGCTCATCTTCTGGGGCGAGACTTTCGGCTTGGTCTCCTTCGGGTTCTCCTGGCTGACGGCAAGCCACAAGCTGCCAGGAATCACCCATCCATCGGAGAAGGAAACCATGTTCGGTTGAGGTGCGGGCTCGGCCCGTGGGACCGGCGCTCGCCGGCGCCTCGCTCCGCAGTGCAACCGGCCTTGCGCCTTGCCCGGATCGAGTCTTTGTCAGCAAGCCGCCGCAGCGCAAACGAGCGCCCCGCGCCGCGAAGTCAGGCGCCTTTTCTGACGCGCTCGATCAGGAAGTCGGCCACCGCCAGCGACTTCTCGTTGTTGCCCGCCAGCGGGCCCGAGGTGTAGTAGCGGCCTTGCACGCCGAGGGCCGGCACACCGTCGATCTTGTAGGCGGCAGACAACTGCGCCGCCTGGCGCGCCTTGGTCTGGACCGAAAACGAATCGAAGGCTTCCGTGAACTTGGCGGCGTCGACGCCGTTCTTGGCCATGAAGGCCGAAATGTCGGCGGGCTTGTCGAGCCGCAGGCGGTCGCTGTGGATCGCGTAGAAGACCCGGCGGTGCAGTGCTGGCAGCTGGCCCAGGCTTTCGAGCGCGTAGAAGATGCGCTGGTGGGCCACGAAAGGCTCCTGGCTGAAGGCGACCGGCGCGCGCCGGAAGGCCACGTCGGCCGGCAGCTGTTTGATCCACGGCTCGAGCGCCGGCTCGAAGGCGTTGCAGTGCGGGCAGCCGTACCAGAAGAACTCGATCACTTCGATCTTGCCGGCCACCGCTGTGGGAACCGGCTGGCTCAGGCGCACGTAGTGCGTGCCTTCGATCGGGCCACCCTGGGCTTGGGCCGATATCGACACGGCGCCGACACCAGCACCGATCACCGCAGCAGAAAACTCACGACGTTTCATGTTCATTGGCTTCAGCGCTCTCGAAGTTCGCACCCCACACAGACTCGCGGCCACCGAGCAAAGTTCAGGCCATCAACGCAACACCCCTAACGCTGCACCCGAACCAAGGCCGACTCGATGCCCGCGTCACCCAGCTTCGACTTGGTGGCTTCGGCGTCGTCCTTCTTGTCGAACGGGCCGACCCGCACGCGGAACACGGTGCGGCCGGACTGCTCGCGCTCGGTCAGCTTGGCTTCCATGCCCATCATTGCCAGGCGGGCGCGCTGCTGCTCGGCGTCTTCGGTCTTGCCATAAGCGCCGGCCTGCACGAAGTAGACGAAGGGGTCGGGACCGGCAGGCGTGGACGCCGCGGCCTTCGGCGCCGATGCGCCGGTGGCTGAGCCGCTCAGGATCGCTGCCGGGTCGCGTGCGGCGGCGGGCGACAAGGGTTTGGCGGCAGAAGCCGCAGCCGAGGCCGGCCCTGCCGCGACCGTCGGCGCAGAAGCCGCGATCGCACCACTCGCTGCCTTGGCCGGGTTCTTGCCATAGAGCGGGCTGTTCGGGTCCCAGTTCTTGTTTTTCTCGGCCTCGGCCGCGTCTTGCCCTGCGGTGCGCTGCGGCACTTTGTTGACGAAGGGCACCGGCACCTTGGTCACGTACAGCGCCACGCCCAGCGCGAGCGCCAGGCCGATCAGCAGGCCGACGATCAGGCCGATGGCGAAGCCGCCGCGCTGGGTCTTCGCGACGGCGATGCGTGAAGTTCTCTGCTCTGTCATGTGTTTTCCATCTCGGTGGTCACACCTTCTCGGGACATGCGCTCCGGCGCGCTCACGCCAAGCACGTCGAGCGCGTTGTGAATGACCTGGCGCGTGGCAACCAGCAGCGCCAGCCGCGCTCTGGCCAGCTCGGCATCATCGACCAGGAAACGCTCGGCGCCGTAATAGCTGTGAAACGCACTGGCCACGTCGCGCAAATAAAACGCCACGTCGTGCGGCGCCAGGTCGGCGGCCGCCGAGGCCAGCATGGCCGGGTACGCGGCCAGCTTGAGCATCAGCGCCGCTTCGCTCGGTGCGGTGAGCAAGGCCAGATTCGCGTCTTTCAACGCGGCCAGGTCACCGCCCTTGTCGGCGAACTGTCGGATGACCGAGCAGATGCGCGCGTGCCCGTACTGCACGTAGAACACCGGGTTCTCGTCGTTCTGTTTGAGCGCCAGGTCCACATCGAAGGTGAATTCGGTGTCGGCCTTGCGGCTGAGCAGGAAAAAGCGCACCGCGTCGCGGCTGGTCCAGTCGATCAGGTCGCGCAGCGTCACGTAGCTGCCGGCGCGCTTGGAGATCTTGACCTCTTCGCCGCCTTTCATCACCGTGACCATCTTGTGCAGCACGTATTCCGGGTAACCCGCCGGCACACCCACGCCCGCAGCCTGCACGCCGGCGCGCACCCGCGCCACGGTGCCGTGGTGGTCGCCGCCCTGGATGTTGATGGCCTTGGTGAAGCCGCGCTCGAACTTCTGCACGTGGTAGGCCACGTCGGGCACGAAGTAGGTGTAGGTGGCGTCCTGCTTGCGCATCACCCGGTCCTTGTCGTCACCGTAGTCGGTGGTGCGCAGCCACAGCGCGCCGCCCTCCTCGTAGGTCTTGGTCGAGGCGATCAGCCGTTGCACGGTGGCGTCGACACGGCCGCTCGAATACAGGCTCGATTCGAGGAAGTAGTGGTCGAAGCGCACGCCGAAGGCCTGCAGATCGAGGTCTTGTTCGTGGCGCAGGTAGGCGACCGCAAACTGGCGAATGCTGTCGAGGTCGTCCACGTCGCCCGATGCCGTGAACGCGCGGTCGTCGGCCTTCACGGTTTTCTTCGCAGAGAAGTCGGCGGCGATGTCGGCGATGTACTCGCCGTTGTAGGCCGACTCGGGCCACTGCGCGTCGCCCGGCTTGAAGCCGCGCAAGCGCGCTTGCACCGAGTTCGCGAGGGTGGCGATCTGCACACCCGCGTCGTTGTAATAGAACTCGCGGGTCACGCGCCAGCCCTGCGTGTCGAACAGGTTGCAGATCGCGTCGCCGAGCGCGGCCTGGCGCGCGTGGCCCACGTGCAGCGGGCCGGTCGGGTTGGCCGAGACGAATTCGACCAGCACCTTGTCGTCGCGTTTGTGCTGCAGCCCGAACTGCGCGCCACCGGCCAGCACTTCGCTCACCACCGCCTGCTTGGCAGCCGCCTTCAGGCGCAGGTTGATGAAGCCGGGGCCGGCGATCTCGAGCGCGTCGACCCAGCGCTGCACGGCCGGCTGGCGGTTCAGCGCGGCCACGAGCGCGCCGGCCACGTCGCGCGGGTTCTTTTTCAGTGCCTTGGCCAGTGGCATCGCTGCCGTGCAGGCGAAGTCGCCGTGCGCGGCCTGTTTCGGCGACTCGAAGGCCGCCGCCAGCGTGGCGCCCGGCTCGACCTCGGCAATCGCGGCGGCGAGCGCGGCGAGCAGGTCTTGTTTGACTTGGATCATCAGTCCATTCTACGGGGGCGAAACGGGCGCGATGCCCCTCGCGCGGCCCCGTGATGGGTTCACGATTGGCGGTGATTTGCCCTGCTGATCGGCGCAGCGCGCGGGGGCCGTCGGTGCGAAGATGCTGTGTGGCGTCCCCTGCCGCTTCGCACCCCATGCCTTCGACCTCGACCACGACACCCAGCCCGCGAACCCTCGCGCCCGGCGCCGCCGCCTTGCCCGCGATGATCGGCAAGTACCGCGTGCTGAAGCTGATCGGCGAAGGCGCGACCAGCGAAGTCTTCCTGTGCCACGACGACTTCCAGGACCGCGACGTGGCGATCAAGCGCGTGCGTCCGATCCCCGCCGTCGACACCATGGACGGCCGCTTCTCCGAGCGTTTCTACGCCGCTGAAGCCGCGCTCGTCGGCCGCCTCAACCACCCGAACGTGGTGCAGATCTTCGACGCCGTGCCCGACCCGGTCTCGCCCTACCTGGTGATGGAATACGTGCCCGGCAGCACGCTGCGCCCGTACTGCCGCGCTGACCAGTTGCTGTCGCTGGAGCTGATCGTCGAAATCGGCTTCAAGTGCGCGATGGCGCTGGGCTACGTGTACCGCCAGGGCCTGATCCACCGCGACGTGAAACCGGCCAATTTGCTGGCGGTGCTGAACAACGGCAGCGTCACCGACGTGAAGATCAGCGACTTCGGCAGCGTGCTCAACCTCGCTTCCGA
>JANYFX010000416.1 GCA_025359585.1 Rhizobacter sp.
TCTGCTGGTGCTCGAAGAGGAACTGCTGTTCCCCGCCAGCACGCAGGTGGCGCTGTTCGTCTCGATGGACGTGGGCAAGCTCTTCTCGCTCGACTCGGTGCAGATCAAGCTCGACGACAAGCTGATCGCCAACTACCTCTACACCCCGCTCGAAGTCGAAGCCCTGCACCGCGGTGGCGTGCAGCGTGTGTACCTCGGCAACCTGAAGGCCGGTGAGCACCAGATCGTCGCCTTCTTCACCGGCCAGGGCCCGCACGAGCGCGACTACAAGCGCGGCGCCACCGTCAAGTTCGACAAAGGCACCGACCCCAAGTACATCGAGCTGCAGATCAAGGACGCAACGGCCAAGTTGCAGCCCGAGTTCGAAGTCAAGGTCTGGCAGTAAACCTTCATGCGCCTGAGGACGATCCGAGATCAAGCCGCGTGGCGGCTGTGCGCCGCTGCGCTCGCCGTGTCTTCGCTGTGGCCTGCCGTGGCCAGCGCTGCCTGGCCTTTCACCACCGCGGCGCCCGAAGGGCCGCCGCCGCATGTCATTCAAGACCCGCACTACGGCGACAGCCTGTTCCACTTCTACAAGGGCCGCTACTTCACGGCCGTGACGAGCCTGATGGTGTCGCAGCATTTCGAGCGTGTCGCCAACCATGCCGACGAAGCCGAGGTCCTGCGCGGTGGCCTGCTGCTGTCGTACGGCCTGCACCGCGAGGCCGGCGACATCTTCGCGAAGCTGATCGAAAAGGGCACCGCACCGGCGGTGCGTGACCGGGCCTGGTACTTCCTCGCCAAGATCCGCTACCAGCGCGGCTTCCTGCCCGAGGCCGAGCAGGCCATCGACCAGGTCGAGAAGAACCTGCCGCCCGATCTCGAAGAAGAGCGCGGCCTGCTCAAGGCCAACCTGCTGATGGCGCGCGGCGACTACGCGGGTGCCGTTGCCGTGCTCGGCGGCATGGCCGGCGGCAAGGGCAGAGTGGGTGCTTATGCGCGCTACAACCTGGGCATCGCCCTCATCAAGAACGGCGACATGGCCGGCGGCAACAAACTGCTCGACGACATCGGCCTGGCGCCGGCCGCCGACGAGGAATACCGCAGCCTGCGCGACAAGGCCAACGTGGCACTCGGCTTCGCTGCGCTGCAGGCCGACCGCCCCGAAGACGCACGCCGCGCACTCGAACGTGTGCGGCTGCAGGGCCTGCAGTCCAACAAGGCCCTGCTCGGCTTCGGCTGGGCTGCGGCCGCGCTCAAGGAACCGAAACTCGCCCTCGTGCCGTGGACCGAACTGGCCGAGCGTGATGCCAGCGATTCGGCCGTGCTCGAGGCGCGCATCGCCGTGCCCTATGCCTTTGCCGAACTCGGTGCCTACGGCCAGTCGCTCGAACGCTACAACGACGCCATCAGCGCCTTCGACAAGGAAGGTGGCAGCCTGAACGAATCGATCGCGGCGATCCGCGCCGGCAAGCTGCTGGCCGGTCTGCTCGAACGCAACCCCGGCGAAGAGATGGGCTGGTTCTGGAAGATCGACGAACTGCCCGAGATGCCGCACGCCAACCACCTGACGCAGGTGCTGGCGCAGCACGAGTTCCAGGAAGGTTTCAAGAACTACCGCGACCTGCGCTTTCTGACGAACAACCTCGAGCACTGGAAAGACAGCCTCGGTGTGTTCGACGACATGCTGACGAACCGCCGCCAGGCCTACGCCGAGCGGCTGCCGAAGATCATCTCGAAGGCCAACGACAGCGGCCTGGCCGCGATGCAGCAGCGCGGTGAAGCGGTCATCAAGGAAGTGGCGCGTGTGGCCGCCGAGTCCGACAGCGCGGCGCTGGCCGACGCGAAGCAGCGCGACTACATGGAGCGCATCGCCAGTGCGCGTGCGGTCGTGGCCCAGCCCGGCGCCGATGTCGATGCCGCCAGCGTGCAGGAGCGCCTGCGGCGCGCCAGCGGCGCACTCATCTGGCAGATGGCGCAGCAGTACCCGGCGCGCCTGTGGGACGCGACCAAGGCCGTCGGCGTCATCCAGACCCAGCTCGCAGAAGCCGCGCAGCACGATGCCGCGCTGGTGCAGGCGCAACGCGACGAGCCGGCGCGCTTCGAGCGTTTTGCGGTGCGCATCAAGGAACTCGATGCGCGCATCCAGGCGCTGATTCCACGGGTGGCCGCGCTCAGCCGCGACCAGGAGCAGGCGGTGCAAGGTCTGGCTGTGGCCGAACTCGAACGCCAGAAAGAACGTCTCGCCGTCTATGCCACGCAGGCGCGCTTCGCGGTCGCGCAGATCTACGACCGCGCCACCTCCACGAAGGAGGGCGACCGTGCAACCAAGCCGTAAGCTCAGCCTTCTGCTCGTGGCCGGCCTGTGCGCCTGCGCGGGCAACAAGCCCACCGGCACGCCCGACAACGAGCCCACGCTCAAGTCGCTGGCCGGCCGCGAGGTCGTGGTCGCGCAAGACACCGCCGTCAAGTCGAGCCCGGCGCAGGCGATCACCGCCTACCGCAGTTTTCTCGACGCGGCCCCGAAAGCCGCGCAGCGCCAGGAAGCGCTGCGCAGGCTCGGTGACCTCGAGATGGACGTGGCCGACGACAGCAGCGCCCAGGCCGCCACCGGCGCGCCCGACTACAAGGCCGCGATCACGCGTTACCAGGACTTCCTGAAGACCTACCCGAAAGACCCTGGCAACGACCGCGTGCTGTACCAGCTCTCGCGTGCGCAAGAGCAGGGCGATGCGCTCGAAGTGGCGCTGCAAACGCTCGACCGGCTGGTGCGCGAGTACCCCGACACGCTTTACCGCGACGAAGCCCACTTTCGCCGTGGCGAACTGTTGTTCACGACGCGCGACTACGTGAAAGCCGAGGCCGCCTACGCCACCGTGCTGAAGGGCGAAGCGGGCAACCCGTACCGCGAACGTGCGCTGTACATGCAGGGCTGGTCGATGTTCAAGCAGGGGCGGCTCGAAGACGCGCTGCACCCGTTCTTCGGCGTGCTCGACCTGAAGCTGCCGGGGCACGAAGACGAGGCCGAGCTCGAGAGCATCGCCGCCTTGTCGCGCGCCGACCGCGAGCTGGTCGAAGACACCTTCCGCGTGATGAGCCTGAGCCTGGAAAACCTCAAGGGCGCGGAGACCATTCCCGCCTACATCACGTCGGACGAGCGCCGCATCTACGAGTTCCGGGTCTACCAGCAACTCGGCGAGCTCTACATCAAACAAGACCGTGTGAAAGACGCCGCCGATGCCTTCGGCGCGTTTGCACGGCTGCACCCGCTGCACGTGCAGGCGCCGCTGCTGCAAGCGCGCGTGATCGGCATCTACGAGCAGTCCGGCTTTGCCAACCTGGCCCTCGACGCGAAGAAGGACTACGTGGCGCGCTACGGCAGCAAGAGCGAATTCAGGCGTGCCAACGAAGCCGGCTGGGAACGTGCGCAGCCGCTCGTCAAGACCCACGTAGCCGAGCTGGCGCGCCACTACCACGCGAGCGCCCAGAAGAGCAAGAACACCGCCGACTACCAGGAAGCGGTGCGCTGGTACCGCGAGTACATCGCCTCGTTCCCGAACGACCCGCAGGCGGCGCAGAACAACTTCCTGCTGGCCGAGCTTTTGTTCGAAGACTCACGTTTCGCCGAAGCCTCGGTCGAGTACGAAAAGGTCGCGTACCAGTACCCGGCCAACGACAAGAGTGCCGATGCCGGCTACGCTGCCTTGCTCGGTTATGCCGCACAGGAAAAGCGCGCCACGCCGGCGGAAGCGACGGCCTTGCAACGCGCGAGCGTCGAGAGTGCGCTGCGTTTCGCGGCCGCGTTCGGCAAGGACCCGCGCGCCGGCACGGTGCTGACCAACGCGGCCGAAAAACTCTTCGCACTGCGCGACGGCGAACGGGCTTCGGTCGTCGCCAAACAGGTGCTGGCGCTCGACCCGCCGGCCGCCGCCGCACAGCGCCGCACCGCCTGGACCGTGGTCGCGCACACCGCGTTCGAACGCGGCACCTTCGACCAGGCCGAGCGTGCCTACGCCGAAGTGATCGCGCTCACGCCCGATAAAGACGCCGGCCGCAACGAGCTCGTCGAGCGCCAGGCGGCTTCGATCTACAAACAGGGCGAGCAGGCCCGCGCGGCCGGCCAGGCGCGCGACGCCGTCGGCCACTTCGCGCGTGTTGCCACGGTGGCGCCGCAATCGGCGGTGCGGGCCACGGCGCAGTTCGATGCGGCTGCGGCGCTGATCGGCCTGAAAGACTGGGACGGCGCAGCCCGCACGCTCGAAGACTTCCGCCAGCG
>JANYFX010000428.1 GCA_025359585.1 Rhizobacter sp.
GACGATATCGGCCGTCACCACCACCAGCGGCGGGTTCCTGACTCCGAGCGGCACGTGCTCGCTCGGCGCGTCGATCCCCACCGGCGGCAGCTGCACGATCGATGTCGTGTTCGCCCCATCCTCGCCTGGCGCGGTGGTCGGCACGCTCTTGGTGTCGCACAACGCGACACCGTCGACCTCGATCGTGTCGCTGTCGGCCTTCGCGACCGCGGCAGAACTTTCGGCCGGCTCTCATCCCTTGCTCGTCGCAGCGGACTGCACCCGTCTGCTGTCGGGCAACCAAGCGATCGCCGCGCTCACGATTCAGGATGCCGACATGCAGCAAGTCGCCGATATGCTCAAAACCACCAACCCGGCCCATGCTTATCAAGTGTTCGCCAGAGCGCCCTTGAACGTCATGTGGTGGCTCCGCAGCCAGGGCGGATCGATCAACATGGTCACCGTTGGCGCCGCAGTCCACGAATCGAACCATGAGATCGACACCGCATTGCGCTTGACCTGCAACACCGACAGGATCGCTCGATTGCTTCTGAACGGAGCGGTCCAGAGGACAGACCTCGTCACTGGCAACGGGTCGACCGCGAACTACTCGATCGCGGGTGAGACGGTGCCTGCGGCGCTGAAGTCGGGCTTGCGGTATGCGACGTACATCACGGGTGCTGCGTCGGCTTCGGGGAACGATTTCCCGGTGCTACTGGACGAACTCAATGCGTATACGGGTGCGACAGAATTCGAAGTTGGCTTGTTGTCGGACCCCGTCTTCAACATGCTCCGCGCGAACGGCGACTTCAACGCAGGCGGCCAAGCGGACTTCATGCTTTACGCGCTCGCGTACCTGAAGGCAGCACGGTTGAATCACCCGAGCAGCTATGCGGCGATCAAGAGCCAAGCGGGCACGCTTCAGTACATCCAGACTGTGTGGACGCAAGCGGAAGCCAACCTCGCGGCGCTCTATCCCTTCACGCTTATCTCCGGCGCGGGAGGGATTGTGATCTCGAAGGACACGCTCGCAGCCGCCTACTCGTCCGACTTCCTTGCCGAACTCGATCTGCTCGGCATCGCGCACCAGCCGGCGAGCGCCTGGGCAACCACGTACCTGCGCTGAGGCCCGCTCGAATGAGAACCAACGCGAGCAGGTGGGCATGCGCAGCATGGGCGGCGGGTCTACTCGCCGCCACGACGGGCCGACCCCTTGATGAAGATCTGGCAACTGCTTCGGCCGGCTTTGGCATATGCCTACGAGGCCGGTACCTTCATGTGGGTCGCGACCTCAACAGCACATCGCGGCGCCGCCCTGGCGGGTCACGGCCTCGTAGGCATGCCGATGAAGGCGGTCTGGCTGGTGATCACGCTCGTCATTGCCGCGAACCTCTACGCGCTCGCGCGTCGTCTGGGGTCCGGTGCTTTGCTCGGCGTCGCCAGGGGAACGGTCAGCAGCGCGACATGCACGTGGCGCAAGTAGTGGCCAGCAGCCGTTGCACGACGGAGTCGCGACAGATTCGCGACGGATTTGCGATCATGAACCTCGCTTGTCCGGTCCCATCCATTGTTGGCGTCCCCGGCCCGACCTTCGGTCACCGTGACCCACAACAGCAACGGCGCCTCGTTTTCCAGAACGCCTTTGTTCACGGCGAGCCTTTGAGCACGCGATGAACAACGCACAACGGACTATCAATCTATCGACAGGGCAGACGATTCCAGTCTGGACCCTGGACGGTGTCGTCGCCGACAACCAGCATTCGAGTTCGACGCGTGTGTACTCATCCGGTGGCGGCGGCTACATCGGTCCGAATGGTGGCTATGTCGATGCAGCTGAAATTCATTCAGTGGAGACGACCCGACAAAACGTCTGGGTCACCGACGACGCGTCCAAAGACACCGAAGTCTCGTTTCGGAACCGACAGATCCCTCTGCGCGTCGGTCAGCGCGTGACGGCGAGATTCGTGATGTCTCAAGGCACCGATGAGTGGCGCCTGGAGACATTCGTCAACCACAACTCGCAACAAGTTTATTCATGGCTTGCCGAGAACCCAGCCCCGATCGATCTGATGGCATCCGACCGAGGGTCTCCAGTGGCAACGGCGTTCGTTGTAGGCGGTGCGGCGGGTTGCTGGTACGCATGGACGAAGCTATCAGAGACGACCCAATGGCAGTCGTTCTCGGCAGTGGTGTGGGTCGGCCTGCTGCTTTTGAGCGGCATTGGGATTCTCGAAGGCAGAATGCGTCGCCTGACACGACGGTCGAAGCTGCGCGCGAAGCTCACA
>JANYFX010000430.1 GCA_025359585.1 Rhizobacter sp.
CGGCGATCCGCGCAGCGCAACTGGGTTTCTCGGTCGCTTGCGTCGACGCATGGGAAAATGAAAAGGGCGGCCCGGCCCCGGGCGGCACCTGCACGAACGTCGGCTGCATTCCGTCGAAGGCGCTGCTGCAATCGAGCGAAAACTTCGAACAGGCCGGCCACCACTTCGCCGACCACGGCATCGGCCTGACGAACCTGACGATGGACGTGGGCAAGATGCTCGGCCGCAAGAACACCGTCGTGAAGCAGAACAACGACGGCATCCTGTACCTGTTCAAGAAGAACAAGGTCACGTTCTTTCACGGCCGGGGTTCATTCGTGAAAGCGGCCGATGGTGCGGTCGAGATCGCCGTTGGTGGCGACAAGCCCGAGACGCTGATCGCCAAGCACGTGATCGTCGCCACCGGTTCGAACCCGCGTGCCTTGCCCGATGCGGCCTTCGACGAAGAGAACATCCTGTCGAACGACGGCGCGCTGCGCATTCCGTCGGTGCCGAAGACGCTGGGCGTGATCGGCTCCGGCGTGATCGGCCTGGAGATGGGTTCGGTGTGGCGCCGCCTCGGTTCCGACGTGACGGTGCTCGAAGCGCTGCCGGTGTTTCTCGGAGCGGTCGATGAGCAGATCGCCAAGGAAGCGCACAAGGCATTCACGAAGCAGGGATTGAAGATCAACCTCGGGGTGAAGATCAGTGCGGTGACGTCGACCAAGAAGGGCGTGACCGTCGCTTATGCGGATGCGGCCGGCAAGGAGCAGAAGCTCGAATGCGAGAAGCTGATCGTCTCGATCGGCCGTGTGCCCAACACCATCGGCCTGAACGCGGAAGCGGTCGGCCTGAAGCTCGACGAGCGCGGTTTCATCGCGGTCGACGACGACTGCAAGACCAATCTGCCGAACGTCTGGGCGGTCGGCGACGTGGTGCGCGGCCCGATGCTCGCGCACAAGGCGGAAGAAGAAGGCGTGGCGGTGGCCGAGCGCATCGCCGGCCAGCATGGCCACGTCAATTTCAACACCGTGCCGTGGGTGATCTACACCTCGCCCGAGATCGCGTGGGTCGGCCAGACCGAGCAGCAGTTGAAAGCTTCGGGTCGTGCCTACAAGGCCGGCACCTTCCCGTTCATGGCCAACGGGCGCGCACGGGCGTTGGGTGATACGACCGGCATGGTCAAGTTTTTGGCCGACGCGACGACCGACGAGATCCTCGGTGTGCACATCGTCGGGCCGATGGCTTCCGAGCTGATCGCCGAGTCGGTGGTGGCGATGGAGTTCAAGGCGTCTGCCGAAGACATCGCGCGCATCTGCCACGCCCATCCTTCCTTGAGTGAATCTACCAAGGAAGCCGCGCTCGCGGTCGACAAACGCAGCCTGAACTTCTGACGCCGCGGCCGGCTCGCACCGTGGCGGTCCGCGAACTCTACGAACGCACGCTGGCCGAGCGCGGGTACAAACCCGACGCAGCCCAGCTGCGTGCGGTCGACTCCCTCGAACGTTGCGAAAACGAGTGGGCCGACTACAAGGCGCGGCGCAGCAACGCGCTGACCAAGCTGATAAGCCGCCCGCCGATCCCGCGCGGCGTGTACATGTACGGCGGGGTGGGGCGGGGGAAAAGCTTCCTGATGGACTGCTTCTTCAACGCCGTGCCGCTGCAGCGCAAGACACGGCTGCACTTCCACGAGTTCATGCGCGAAGTGCACCGCGAGCTGGCCGAACTGCACGGCACGGTGAACCCGTTGCAGGAACTCGCCAAGCGCATGGCGCGGCGTTACCGGCTGATCTGCTTCGACGAATTCCACGTCGCCGACGTGACCGACGCGATGATCCTGCACCGCCTGCTCGAAGCGCTGTTCGAGAACCGCGTCAGCATCATCACGACCTCGAACTTCAAGCCCGACGACCTGTACCCGAACGGCTTGCACCGCGACCGAATTCTTCCCGCGATCGAGTTACTGAAAGCGAAGCTCGAAGTGGTCAACGTCGACAACGGCATCGACTACCGGCAGCTCACGCTGGAGCAGGTCGGGCTGTACCACACGCCGTTGGGTGCTGCGGCCGATGCGGCGATGACCGACGCTTTCGAGCGCCTGGCCGAAGCCAAGGACGAGAGCCCGCTGCTGCGCATCGAGCACCGCGAGTTGCGCTCGCGCCGGCGTGCCGGTGGTGTCGTGTGGTTCGACTTCAAGGAGTTGTGCGGTGGCCCGCGTTCGCAGAACGACTACCTGGAACTGGCCACGCAGTTCCACACGCTGCTGCTCTCGGGCGTGCCTGCGATGTCGCCACGCATGGCCTCGGAAGCGCGGCGTTTCACCTGGCTCGTCGATGTGCTCTACGACCGGCGCGTGAAGCTGATTCTTTCGGCCGAGTGCGAACCGGAGCTGCTTTACACCGAAGGGCCGCTCTCGCACGAGTTTCCGCGCACGGTCTCGCGCCTGCGCGAGATGCAATCGGCCGAGTTTCTCGCGCTGGCGCGGCGCGATGTGGACACCTCGCTCACATGTGGCGCTCCGGTCTGCGCGCGGCGCTGACAAGTCTGCTGATGATCGTGGTGGCGTTCGCGTCGGCAGAAGGTGTCGGAACCGAAGCCCAGGAGCGCGCCCGCATCACCGCGGAACGTGCCACGGCGCAGACAGCGTTCGGTTCTCGGGAGCGTGATTGCCAGAACAGTTTTGTCGTCACGCCCTGTGTCGAAACGGCCCGCCGCGACTTGCGTGAAGTGATGCTGCGGCTGCGCCGCCAGGAAGCGGTGCTCGACGAGATGCAGCGGCGCGAGCGCGCAGCGCAGCGCATGGAGACGATCCGCAATCGGCCTGCGGTGGCCGAACCTGCCGCGAGCGCTGCTGCGCCGCCGCCACTTCGTGCGGCGAAGGTCGACGCGCCGCGCGTGCGGGTGCACGAGGCGCGCGCCCCCAAAGTATCGGCAGAGGAGCGCCAGCAGACCGAAACGCTCAAGGAGCAGAAGTTCGAAGCGGCATCGCAGGCTGCGAGCGCACGGCGCGCCGCCGTCGAACGGCGCAATGCAGAGCGTGCCGCCAGTGGCAAGGGCGCAGCGGCTTTGCCCATGCCTGCGGGTGCGTCTGCACCCTGAAGGGCGAGCGACCTCAGTCGAGCGGCTCGACCCGCACCAGCGCCAGCGAGAGGTTGTCGCCCGCGCCACGCGCACGCTGGCGCGCTTTGGTGACGAGCATTTCGCTGGCTTCACGCGGCGCCAGTGCATGCACGATCGCGCCGATTTCACGCGGGGTGAAGTAGTGCCACAAGCCGTCGCTGCAGGCCATCACGCAGTCACCGACTTCGAGCCGGTCGATGCGGTTGTGCGCCAGCGGCGGGTCCTGCGTCGTGCCCAGGCAGCCCGTCAAGAGGTTCGACTGCGGGTGCACATTGGCTTCGTCTTCGGTGATCTGGCCTTCGTCGACCAAGCGCTGCACATACGAATGGTCGATGCTGCGGCTGACCATGTCGGCACCGCGAAAGTGGTAGATGCGAGAGTCGCCGGCATGCACGATGTCGCACTCGCGCGAAGGGCTGACGAGGAAAGCGGCCACCGTGCTGTGCGGCTCTTCTTCGGCGGTGATCGCGGTCAGCTTGATCATCAGGTGCGATTCGAGCACGAGTTGTTTGAGTGTGTCGGCGGCGTCGTCGCGGCTCGGCGCGTAGCGCTCGAACAGCTGGTGCGCGGTGAGCAGCACTTGGTCGGCGGCCTTGCGGCCACCGCTCTTGCCGCCCATGCCATCGGCCAGCACGGCGAGCAGGCAACCGGGCGTGCGGTCGTGCGCCATGATCTCGACCTGGTCTTGCTGATAGGCGCGGTCGCCCCGGTGCAGGCCAGTGGTGGCAGAAAGACGGTATCCGAGGCTGGCTGTACTCATGGTCGAAAACTATAATCTGTCTGCATTCCTGCAAGGCAATGAAAACCGCTCATAAGTCGCGTGTCGATGGATATCAACCTGCATTCACTGCCCCGTCGGCTCATCGAGTTGCGCATGGAACATGGCGATCTCGACAGCTTGATCGACCAGGCGGCGATCGCCGTTCCCGACGATGAATTGACCGTGCGCCGCCTGAAGAAGCGGCGTCTGTTGCTGCGCGACCAGATCGCGCGGCTCGAAGCGGAGCTCGACCCGCCAGAACCCGCGTGAGCGCACTGAGCGAGGCCGTCACTGCGGCGTTCGGGCGCGGCGGCGCGCTGGCCGTGGCCGACGAAGGGCATGTCGAACGCGAAGTCCAGTTGCGAATGGCGCTCGGCGTGGCGCAGGCGATCGAAGAGCGCAGTGCGCTCGTCGTCGAAGCCGGCACCGGCGTCGGAAAGACCTTCGCCTACCTCGTGCCGACCCTGCTTAGCGGCGCGCGTGCGCTCGTCAGCACCGCCACGAAGAGCCTGCAGGACCAGCTGTTCCTGCGCGACATTCCGCGCCTGCGCGAAGCCTTGCAGCTGCCGGTCACGGTGGCGCTGCTGAAGGGCCGCAGCAGCTACCTCTGCCTGCACCGCATGAACCAGGCGCGCCAATCGGCCGAGCTGCCCGACCGCTGGGCGGTGCGCACGCTCGCGAAGGTCGAGCAGTGGTCTCACGCGACAGTCAGCGGCGACCTGGCCGAGCTCGAAGGGCTCGACGAACGCAGCAGCGTGATCCCGCTGGTCACCTCGTCGCGCGAGAACTGCCTGGGTTCGGAATGCCCGGAGTTTCGCCAGTGCCATGTGATCAAGGCGCGACGCGAAGCGATGGTGGCCGATGTGGTCGTGGTCAACCACCACCTGTTCTTCGCCGACATGGCTCTGCGTGACACCGGCGTGGCCGAGTTGCTGCCGAGCGTCGAAGTGGCCTTGTTCGACGAAGCGCATCAGCTGACCGAAGCCGGCGTGCAGTTCCTCGGCACCACGCTCGGCACCGCGCAGGTGATCGACTTCGCACGCGACATGCTCGGCGCCGGTCTGCAGCAGGCGCGCGGGCTGGTGCCGTGGCAGGAGCTGGCGGGCGCGTGCGATCGCGCCGCGCGCGATCTGCGCATCGCCGCAGCCGGGCCGCTGCGCGACTTGCGCGGCACGCTGAAATTGCGCTGGAGCGAGAGGGCAGAACGCGAAGAATTCATCGGCGCACTCGCCGCGCTAGGCACCGCTTGCGAAGCCGCGCAGACCGGGCTGAAGCTGGTCGCCGACATGTCGCCAGACTTCACGAAGCTTGCCGAGCGCGCCGCACAAACCATGCGCCTCGCGGCGCAGTTCGGCGAAGCGGCCGAAACCGGCAACGTGCGCTGGATCGATGTCTCGCCGCACCAGGCACGGCTGGTCGAGTCGCCGCTCGACATTCGCGACGCGCTGCGTGAGCAGATGGCCGCGGCGCCCAAGGCCTGGGTCTTCACCTCGGCCACGCTGGGTGACGACGACCAGTTGTCGTGGTTCACCGAATCGGCCGGTCTGGGCGACGCGCGCACGCTGCGCCTGGGCAGCCCGTTCGACTACGAGAGCAATGCCCGGCTCTACGTCCCGAAGGCCTTTCCCAAGCCCAACGAGCCTGCTCATCCTGCGGCCGTGGCGCTGCTGGCGGCGCGCTGTGCACGCGCGCTGGGCGGGCGCACCTTCGTGCTGACGACCACCTTGCGCGCCTTGCAAAGCATCGGCGATGCCCTGCGCACCGAGTTCGAAGCGCAAGGCGATTCGATCCAGGTCCTCATGCAGGGGCAGATCCCGAAGCGTCAGCTGATGCAGCAGTTTCTGGCGCAGCCGCGCTCGGTGCTGGTCGGCTCGCAAACCTTCTGGGAAGGCATCGACGTGCCCGGCGATGCGCTGCAGTGCGTGTTGATCGACAAGCTGCCGTTCCCGCCGCCCAACGACCCGCTCGTGGAAGCGCGCGTCAAGCGGCTCGAAGACGAAGGCCGCAACCCGTTTGCCGACTACTTCGTCGCCGAGGCCGCCGTGTCCCTGAAACAAGGTGCAGGGCGCCTGATTCGCAGCGAAACCGACCGCGGCCTGCTGGTGGTGTGCGACCCGCGCATGGCAGG
>JANYFX010000437.1 GCA_025359585.1 Rhizobacter sp.
TGCTCGGGCCGCAGGCCGAGGATCAACTCGCCCGAGCGCGGCGCCGCGCTCGGCAAAGGCAGGGTCTGGCCATCGACGATGAAACGGGAGCCGTCGGCCTGGCCCTTGATCAGGTTCATCGGCGGCGAGCCGATGAAGCCGGCGACGAAGGTCGTGGCGGGGCGGTGATACACCTCGTCGGGCGTGCCGATCTGCTCCATGCGGCCGGCGTTCATCACGATCATGCGCTGCGCCAGTGTCATCGCCTCGACCTGGTCGTGCGTGACGAAGAGCGACGTCACGCCGAGCTCGGCGTGCAGCTTCTGGATCTCGAGCCGCGTCTGCGCACGCAGCTTGGCGTCGAGGTTGGAGAGCGGCTCGTCGAACAAGAACACCTGCGGCTGGCGCACGATCGCGCGCCCCATCGCGACGCGCTGGCGCTGCCCGCCCGAGAGCTCGCGCGGCTTGCGTTGCAGGAAGGGGCCGAGCTCGAGAATCTTCGCGGCCTTGTCGACGCGTGTCTTGATTTCCGCCAGTGGAACCTTGGCGATCTTCAGGCCGTAGGCCATGTTGTCGAACACCGTCATGTGCGGGTAGAGCGCGTAGTTCTGGAACACCATCGCGATGTCGCGGTCGCTCGGCTCGGTGTCGTTGACGACCCGCCCGCCGATCGCGATCTCGCCTTCGGAGACTTCTTCGAGCCCGGCGACCATGCGCAGCAGCGTGCTCTTGCCGCAGCCCGACGGGCCGACGATGACGATGAATTCGTGGTCGGCGATCTCGGCACTGACGCCATGAATCACCTGGTTCGCCTTCGGCCCGGTGCCGTAGCGCTTGACGACGTTTCTGAGAGAGATGGATGCCATGTGCGTGTCTTTTCGGTTTCTCGATGCCTATTTCTCGGTATCCACCAGGCCCTTGACGAACCAGCGCTGCATGAGGATCACGACGATCGCCGGCGGCAGCATCGCCATGATCGCGGTGGCCATGACGATGTTCCACTCGTTGCCCGAATCGCCGCCGGCGATCATGCGTTTGATGCCCACGACGACCGGGTACATGTCTTCGCTCGTCGTGGCGAGCAGCGGCCACAGGTACTGGTTCCAGCCGTAGATGAACTGGATCACGAACAGCGCCGCGATCGAGGTTTTCGAGAGCGGCAGCAGGATGTCCCAGAAGAAGCGCATCGGCCCGGCGCCGTCGATGCGCGCGGCCTCGACCAGCTCTTCGGGCACGGTCAGGAAGAACTGGCGGAACAGGAAGGTGGCCGTGGCCGACGCGATCAGCGGGATCGTGAGGCCGGTGTAGCTGTTGAGCAGGCCGAGGTCGGAGACGACCTTGTAGGTCGGCAGGATGCGCACCTCGACCGGCAGCATCAGCGTGACGAAGATGGCCCAGAAAAAGAAGTTGCGAAACGGGAAGCGGAAGTACACCAGCGCGAACGCCGACAGCAAGGACACCGCGATCTTGCCGAACGCGATGACGAGCGCGGTGACCAGGCTCACCCACATCATGCGGCCGACCGGCGCGTTCGAGCCGGCACCGCCGCCGTGGCCGCTCAAGGCCGCGACGTAGTTGTCCCAGAAGTGGCTGCCCGGCAGCATCGGCATCGGTGCCTGCACGATCTCTTGCGCGGTGTGGGTCGAGGCCACGAACGCCAGGTAGAGCGGGAACGCGACGATCAGCATGCCGAGAATCATCACGGCGTGGGCCATCATCCCCCAGGTAGAGCGGCGCTCGACCATCAGTAGTTCACTTTCTTTTCGACGTAGCGGAATTGCAGGACAGTCAATGCGATGACGATCAGCATCAGCACCACCGACTGCGCTGCCGAGCTGCCGATGTCGCCGCCCTTCACGCCGTCCTGGTAGACCTTGTAGACCATGATCACGGTGTCGCGGCCCGGGCCGCCCTGGGTGGTGGCATCGATGATCGCGAAGGTGTCGAAGAACGCGTAGACCATGTTGATCACGAGCAGGAAGAAGGTGGTCGGCGTCAGCAGCGGGAACTGGATCGTCCAGAAGCGCCGCCATGGCCGTGCGCCGTCGATCGCCGCCGCTTCGATCACCGATTTGGGGATCGACTGCAGGCCCGCGACGAAGAACAGGAAGTTGTACGAGATCTGCTTCCACACCGCCGCGGCGACGACCAGCGACATCGCGTGGGTCGAGTTCAGCAGGTGGTTCCACTCGAAGCCGAAGAACTTGCTCAAGCCGTAGGCGACCACGCCGATCGACGGCGAGAACATGAACACCCACAGCACACCGGCCACGGCCGGTGCCACCGCATACGGCACGATCAGCATCGTGCGGTAGGCCAGCGCGCCGCGCACGACGCGGTCGGCGAAGACCGCCAGCATCAGCGACAGTGCGATGCCGAGCACCGCCACCAGCACCGAGAAGATCGCCGTGGTCTTGAACGATTCGAGGTAGGCCGAATCGCCGAAGAGTGTCTTGAAGTTGTCGAGCCCGGCCCATTCGGTGGACAGGCCGAAGCTGTCCTGCAGCTGCATCGACTGCTACACCGCCTGCGCCGCCGGCCAGAAGAAGAACACCGCGATGATGAGCACCTGCGGCGTGAGCAGGGCCCAGGGCAACCAGGCCGAGGTGAAACGAACGCGCTTTTCCATGGGGCAGGGGTTCAGTGAACGAACGCCACCGCGCGGCTCATCGGCGCGGTGGTGTTCATCGGCACGCGGGCAGAGGCCCGGTCAGGTCAGAGCGCGGCGGCCTTGCTGGCCTTCTCGAAGCGCTCGAGCTGCTCGTTGCCACGTTTCATCGCGGTTTCCAGCGCGTCCTTGGGCTCTTTCTTGCCCGACCAGATCGCTTCGAGCTCTTCGTCGAGGATGGTGCGGATCTGCACGAAGTTGCCGAGGCGAATGCCGCGCGACTTCTCGGTCGTCTTGCGGATCATCTGCGTCACGGCCACGTCGGTGCCCGGCTTTTCCTTGTAGAAGCCCGACTTTTCGGTCAGCTGGTAAGACGCCATCGTGATCGGCAGGTAGCCGGTGCGCTTGTGGCTGGCCGATTGCACTTCGGGGTTCGACAGGTACTTGAAGAACTCGGCCACGCCCTTGTACTCGGCCGGTTTCTTGCCCGCCATCACCCACAGGCTGGCACCGCCGATGGCGGTGTTCTGCGGTGCACCGGCCACGTCGGGGTAGTACGGCAGGGCCGAGAGGCCGTAGGCGAACTTCGCGCCCTTGGCAACGTCGGCATACGAACCCGACGAGCCGGTGAACATCGCGCACTCGCCTGACACGAACGACGGCACCGCGACGCTCGCGCGGCCCTTGTAGACGAACAGGCCTTGCTTGGACATGTTGGCCAGGTTCTCGAAGTGGCGCAGGTGCAGCGGCGAGTTGAAAGCCAAACGCGCGCTCGGGCCGCCGAAGCCGTTGTTCTGGGTCGCGAACAGCGTGTTGTGCCAGAGCGAGAAGCTCTCGAGGTGAACCCAGCTCATCCAGCTCGTGGTGTACGGGCACTTGCTGCCGCTGGCCTTGAGCTTGGCCGCGGCCAGCGTCACTTCGGGCCAGGTGGTCGGGGCCTTGTTGGGGTCGAGGCCGGCGGCCTTGAAGGCGTCCTTGTTGTAATAAAAGATCGTCGTCGAGCTGTTGAACGGGAACGACATCATCTCGCCGTTCGGCGCGGTGTAGTAGGCCGCCACCGCAGGCACGTAACCCTTCGGATCGAAGGCCACGCCGCTTTGTTTCATCACTTCGCCGACCGGCTTGACCGCGCCCTTGGCGGCCATCATCGTCGCTGTGCCGACCTCGAACACCTGCAGGATGGAAGGCGCATTGCCGGCGCGGAACGCGGCCATCGCGGCCACCATCGACTCGTCGTAGTTTCCCTTGTAGGTGGGGACGATTCTGTAGTCCTTCTGGCTCGCGTTGAAGTCCTTGGCGAGGTCGTTGACCCATTCGTTGAGGCCGCCGGTCATCGAGTGCCACCACTGGACTTCCATTTGCGCCTGCGCCGGGCCCGACAAGGCCAGTGCGATCAGGCCGGATGCGAGCGAGAGGGATTTGATTTTCATGACGACTCCGTGGGAAAAGAGGGCTGGTTTGTGACCAACCCGGCAGTCTGCGTTTGTTTTATGACAGCCGCGTTTATCGCCGCGAAGCCTTCAGGCGGCAATCGGGACAAGCCTCAGGGTCGGCACCGGCCCCGCGCCCGACCCTTTGCTGCGGTGCCACATGCCCTGCGGTACGATTGCTCTCCAAGTGCCACCACGGGGGCTGCCACGCGCCCCCGGACCCCATGAACGCACCCCTCGCCCTGAGCCAGATCAGCGCCGCCGCCGAGGCCGCGCCCCACGCGCCGCGACTGCGCGAAATTCCGTACAACTACACCTCCTTCTCCGACCGCGAGATCGTGATCCGCCTGCTCGGTGGCCGTGCCTGGGAGCTGCTGAACCGCCTGCGCGACGAGCGCCAGACCGGCCGCTCGGCGCGCATGCTCTACGAAGTGCTGGGCGACATCTGGGTCGTGCAGCGCAACCCGTATCTGCAGGATGATTTGCTCGACAACCCGAAGCGGCGCAAGCTGCTGATCGAAGCATTGCACCACCGGTTGGGTGAAGTGGAAAAGCGCCGCACGCCGGGCAGCGATGTCGAGCGTGATGCCGTGGTCGGCGAGCTGCTGCAGGCCGCGAGTGCTGCCGTGACGGGCTTTGCCGAGCAGTTCGAGCAGGTGGCCGAGTTGCGCCGGCGCTGCGCGAAAGTGCTGGGCCGCGTGACCGCGAAGGACAACATCAAGTTCGACGGCCTGAGCCGCGTCTCGCACGTGACCGACGCGACCGACTGGCGCGTCGAATACCCGTTCGTCGTGCTGATGCCCGACACCGAGGCCGAGATGGCTTCGCTCGTCAAAGGCTGCGTCGAACTCGGCCTCACGATCATTCCGCGCGGCGGTGGCACCGGCTACACCGGCGGCGCGATCCCGCTGACCTGGAACAGCGCGGTCATCAACACCGAGAAGCTGGAGGCGATGACCGAGGTCGAGATGAAGACCTTGCCGGGCATGGACCGGGAGGTCGCGACCGTCTGGACCGAAGCCGGTGTCGTGACCCAGCGTGTGGCCGACGCGGCCGAGCGCGGCGGGTTCGTGTTCGCGGTCGACCCCACATCCGCAGAAGCCTCTTGCATCGGCGGCAACATCGCGATGAACGCCGGTGGCAAGAAGGCCGTGCTGTGGGGCACCGCGCTCGACAACCTGGCTTCGTGGCGCATGGTCACGCCCGAAGCCAAGTGGCTCGAAGTGACGCGCCTGAACCACAACATGGGCAAGATCCACGACGTGGAAGTGGCGAGCTTCGAGCTGCGTTACTTCGACGCCTCGGGCAAGAAGCTGGAACGCACCGAGCGCCTCGACATTCCCGGAAGCACCTTCCGCAAGGAAGGCCTGGGCAAGGACGTGACCGACAAGTTCCTCGCCGGCCTGCCGGGCATCCAGAAAGAAGGCTGCGACGGGCTGATCACCTCGGCGCGCTGGGTCGTGCACAAGATGCCGAAGCACACTCGCACCGTGTGCCTGGAGTTCTTCGGCAACGCCAAAGACGCGGTGCCGAGCATCGTCGACATCAAGGACTTCATGTTCGCCGAGGC
>JANYFX010000203.1 GCA_025359585.1 Rhizobacter sp.
GAAGCCGATCGAGTAGGCGAAGTCGTCGTGTTTGCGGTAGGCCTCGGCGCCTTTGAGCATCTCGCTCGGCTGCTCGGTCCACGCCAGCTTCCAGCCCGCGCGCTCGAGCCCGGCGAGCGGCGCGCCGGGGCCGTGCGTGTCCAGGCGCTGGCGCAGGAAAGCCGCCCAGTCGTGCGGCTGCACGCGGTTCAGCTCGGCCACCACGGTGTCGAAGGTGTAGGTCAGCGGCTCGATGCGGCCCGGTTCGGTGCCGAAGAAGTTGCGTGCGAAATCGTCGAGCGAGCGGCTGCCGCGCGAGAGCTCGCGGATCAGCATGTCGGCTTCGAGCCAGACCAGCGACATCTCGGCGTAGTAGTCGTTGCCACGCTGCCAGTCGCGCCAGTCGCCCTGGTCTTTCGTCGCTTCGACGATGCGCTCGTGGTTGGTGTCTTGCAGGTTGCGCCAGCGGCGGCCGGCCTGTGCGTCGAGCTCGGCGGCGTGCATCGCGAAGGTGTCGCGGGTTTCGACCGCGCTGCGCAAACCCGAGCGCGCTGCCAGCACCTCGCCCCAGTACTGGGTCTGGCCTTCGTACATCCACAGCAGGCTGTCCTGCATCGGCGTGTTGAAGTTCGCGGTCAGCAGATCGGCCGGGCGGCGGAACTTGCCGTTCCACGAGTGCGTGTATTCGTGCGGCAGCAGGTCGCGCGCGCCGGCGCGTTTGGCCCATTCGCTGAAGTAGTCCGCCGAGACGCCGTTCTCGCTCGACTCATGGTGTTCCAGGCCGATGCCGCTGAACTCTTCGCTGAGCGAAAGAAGGAAGTCGTAGTGCGCGTAGTGGCGTGCGCCGAACAGGCGGTCGGCCTGCGTCACCATGGCCCGGTGCGCGGCCAGGTGCTCGGGCTTCATGTCGAGATCGCTCGCCTGGTCGGCCATCAGATTCAGGAACACCGCGGAGCGGCCGGCGGCCGGGCCTTCGGGGTCGAGATCCACGCGCTTCATGTTCAGGCCGGCGAACACCGGTGAGTCGACGAGCTTCTCGACGCTCACGGCCTTGTAGGCGATCAGCGCGCCGGTCTTGCGGGCGACCTCGAGGGCAGTGCCGTGGCTCCAGCCCTCGGGCAAGCGCACGGTGGCCTGGACGCCAATGGCCGTGGCCGCAAACCCGGCCGGGTACAGCAGCACCGAGCGCCATTGCAGGCCGAGCATCTCGCGCGTCATCACGAGACGGCCATCGTCGCGGTTGTGAGGCGAAAGAAACTGGAACTCGAGCTCGATCTGGCTCGCACCGGGCGGCACGTCGAGGTGAAACGCGTACACGTCGAGCGGGTCACGCCGCCATGCCAGCGGCTGGCCAGCGGCACTGATCTTCAGGCCTGCGAACTGGCCAATCGGGCCGTTGGGCGCGTGCTCGCCAGGCAGCCACTGCGGGTACAGCAAGGTCAGCGGGCCCGGCTTGACCGGCACGTTCTCCTTCACGCGGAAGATCTTGTGGTCGAGGTCGGTGGCGTCGACCTGCAGGCTGAGGGTGCCGGGGTAGGTGGTGCTGCCGATGGGCGGAACGGTTCTTGGCGTCTGCGGCACGTTCTGCGCGGTGGCGCAGGCGGTGAACAACGCGAACGCCAGCGCGGTGGCGCCGGCGATTGCGGGAAGTTTCATGAAGGGTGATCAGAAATTTCGAAGTCGCGACGATAACGTGTCGCCGCGCGCGCTGCAGGTGGTGACGCGCATGTGTCAGCGCTCTGGCAGTCAGCAACGCTACAGTTTGTGAACAGGAGACGCAGCGAATGCAGCAGAACGACAAGATCCACGCGCCCATGGCCTGCACCGTCGTCGAGGTGATGGTGGTTGCAGGCCAGGCCGTTCAGGCCGGGCAGACGCTGCTGATTCTCGAAGCCATGAAGATGGAGCACGAGATCCGCGCCGCGGCCGATGGCACGGTGCAGTTGGTGCACGCACGCGCCGGTGAGCTGGTGGCCGAAGGTGATCTTCTGCTCCAGCTCGGTGCTGCCGCCGCCCATGCCACACCGGGGCTTGCCACCGCACCTGCGGCCGCTGCCGAAGCAGGGCCGATACTGCGCGACGATCTGCAAGAGGCGCTGGAGCGCCACGCCCTCACGCTCGACGCTGCCCGGCCTGAAGCCGTGGCCAAGCGCCACGCGCTCGGCCTGCGCACCGCGCGTGAGAACGTGGGCGATCTCGTCGATGCCGGCAGCTTCATCGAGTACGGCGCGCTGGCGTATGCCGCACAACTCAGCCGCCGCACGCTCGACGATCTGGTGAAGAACACACCGGCCGACGGCATGGTCACCGGCATCGGCAGCGTCAACGGCGGGCTGTTCGGCGCAGAGGTGTCACGCTGCGTCGTGATGGCCTACGACGCGACCGTGCTGGCGGGCACACAAGGCCAGCGCAACCACGCCAAGACCGACCGCCTGCTCGGCGTGGCGTTGCAGCAGAAGCTGCCGGTCGTGCTGTTCGCTGAAGGCGGCGGCGGCCGGCCGGGCGACACCGACAGCACCGTGGTCGCCGGCCTGCACGTTCCCAGCTTCGCGAGCTACGCGCGCCTGAGCGGGCAGGTGCCGGTGGTCGGCATCGTGGCGGGGCGCTGCTTCGCGGGCAACGCCGCCTTGCTCGGCTGCAGCGACGTGATCATCGCGACCAAGGGCAGCAACATCGGCCTGGGCGGGCCGGCGAGGGTCGAGGGCGGTGGGCTCGGTGTCTTCAAGCCCGAGCAGATCGGGCCGAGCGATGTGCAGTCACGCAACGGCGTGATCGACGTGCTGGTGGACGACGAAGCGCAGGCGGTCGCTGCCGCGAAGCAGTACCTCTCCTACTTTCAGGGGCGAGTGGCGCAATGGTCTGCGGCCGATCCGGCGGCGCTGCGCAGTGTGCTGCCCGAGAACCGTGTGCGCGCTTACGACATGCGCGAGGTGATGCGGCTCGTGGCCGACACCGGCTCGCTGCTGGAGTTGCGGGCCGGCTTCGGCGCTGGCATCTTCACTGCGCTGGCGCGGGTCGAAGGCCGCCCGGTCGGCCTGCTTGCCAGCAACCCGACCCACCTGGGTGGCGCGATCGACGCCGATGCCGCCGACAAGGCCGCACGTTTCATGCAGCTGTGCAACACGCATGGCCTGCCGCTCGTCTCGCTGGTGGACACGCCCGGCTTCATGGTCGGCCCCGAGGTCGAAGCGCAGGCCCAGGTGCGGCACGTGAGCCGTTTGTTCGTGGCGGCGGCGCATCTGCGGGTGCCCTTCCTGGCCGTCGTCCTGCGCAAAGGCTATGGCCTGGGCGCGATGGCGATGGCCGGAGGCGGTTTTCACGAGCCGGTGTTCACCGTGGCCTGGCCCAGCGGCGAGTTCGGTGCAATGGGGCTGGAGGGTGCCGTGCGGCTGGGATACCGCAAGGAGCTGGAAGCCGTGCCCGAAGGGCCGGCGCGCGACGCGCTGTACACGAAGCATGTGGACGAGCAGTACGCCAAGGGCAAGGCGATCAACGTGGCTTCGGGGCTGGAGATCGACGCGGTGATCGACCCGGCAAAAACCCGCGAGTGGCTGTCTGCGGGGCTGGCATCGGCCCAGGTCGGCGCGAAGCGCAGCGGTGGTATCGACCCCTGGTAGGGCCGGTGCCGTTCAGCGCAGTTCGATGAAGTTGCTGACCGGCGCTTCGGGCCAGTTGCGCGCCTGCAGGGCAGGGTGCGCCGCTTCGTAACCCAGCGCGGCGAAGTCGGTGGCTTCGGTCTCGACCGCCGGCGTCTGCGGTTTGGCGCGCGAGGCAGGCGAGCCTGCGAGGCACCAACGCCGCACGTCTTCAACCCAGTCTGCATCGTTTGCCATGACACGACTCCCTTGCGGTGCCCGGAGCACTGCGACATGCAAACTCCGATGCAGTGAATGGTGCGCGTCGATCCGCGTTACCGCCATCGCCAAAACAGGGGATTCGTTGTAAGAGTTCGCCTACTCGTGGTGTAAGGCATGCTTTCAGGAGCCGCCGCAAGCGCGCGCCGGATGCCTACACTTCGGGGCATGACGCGCACGCTCACAGACACCGCTGCCGCCGACCACGCCGCGGCTTTCGAAGCCGCCGCAGGCCCGACCGTGAAACACCTGCGCCAGGTGCTGCTGTGGCCGCTGCGCTTGATGCCCGCGCCCGGCCCGTCGGGTGCCAGCCACCGCACGCCGTGGCAGGTGCTGCGCGAGCTGGGCGACGCTTCGCCGTGGCGCGAGGTCGTGGACGAATTCACGGGCGACAAGGCGAGTTTTCACGAGCGCCACTACAACGAGTTCGTCACCTTCCTGCCGTATGTGCAGCGCTTTCTCTACGGTGACGGCCGCGCGCGGCGCGGCGCCGGCGGGCGCGATGCCGATGCGCCGATGCGCGTCTTCCGTCGCCACGACGTGCACCGCGTGCGTGTCGTGGCCCGCCCCGGCGACGCGCCGGTCACGCTCGACATCGTGCATGTCGACCTGTACTTCTTCTACGACGTCGACGTGGTGTTGCTCAACGTCGAGGTGGCCGCCAAGGACCTGTCGCTCGCGCAGGCGCAGGAGCAGCTCTACCGCTTCGGTCGTGGTTACCCGGCGGGCTGGGACGCGAACGGCCAGGCGCTGCACACGATGGCCAGCGTCGAGTGGCTCGGCGCCTCGGGCGAGGTGCTCGCCAGTTCCGACGCGCAGCAGCGCGATGCTTTTCTCGCTCACGTGGCCGAGCACCGCGCGCCGCGCATCGCGGCGCACTGGGCCTTCATGCTCAAGCCACTCGTCACCGACCACTCCGACGAGCCCGGCGCGCTGCGCTATCGCCAGATCGAGTACTACCGCATGCCGCTGATGGGCTACCTCGCGCTCGACGACCCGCGCGCGCTGAGCCGCAACGACTTCATCCGCCTCGGGCTCGTCACCGGCGCCGGTGGCGGCGACAACGCCGGCCTGCACGACGGCAGCGCCTTGCCGTATGCCGCAGACCACCTCGCCGACTTCGAGCAGCGTTTTTGTTATGACCGTTTCTGGGCCAACGCCGGTGCCGCGCCCAACACGCGCTACCTGTGCAGCGGTCATGCACTCATCGTCGTCGGCGACGCGCGCGCCGAGTACTACGGCTGCCGCGACCGGGGCGTGCTGGCGCAGTTCAGGCACCAGCACTTTTTGCTTTTCATGATCGCGCACTTCCAGAAAGCGGCGCTGCTGATGTCGTCCGACCGGCTGGTCGAAGCGCTGAAGGGGCTGGACGTGGGCGACGCGGCCAGCGTGCGGCGCTTCAAGCGCCTGATCCGCAGCAGCTTCGAAGGCTTCTTGCGCTTCACACACCGCTACTGGTTCCACGAGGTGTCGGAGCAGGCGCAGGTGCGCGCGCTGTTCCACCTGTGCTCGCAGCACCTCGGCCTGGACCCGCTGTACGACGAGGTCAAGGAGCGTGTGGCCGACATGAACGGCTACCTCGACGCCGACAGCCTGCGCCGCCAGGCCAACACCGTGGTGCGGCTGACCGTGGTCACGATCCTCGGCCTGATCGGCACCGTGACCACCGGCTTCCTCGGCATGAACCTGCTCGCCGAGGCCGAGGCCAGCATGACGCGCAAGCTGGTCGTCTTCGGCATCGTGTTCGTCGTCACCACGGTGCTCACGTTCTACACGATGGCCAAGTCCAAGGGCTTGTCGGATTTTCTGGATGCGCTCTCCGACGAGCGGCTGTCGGTGTGGATGAAACTCAAGGCGCTGGCCGGCGTGTGGCGGCGCAGCAGCGAATGAGCATCGATCGAGGAGCACAAGGCGTGACCCAGGAAAACCGCATTCGTGTCGGCATCGGCGGCTGGACCTTCGAGCCGTGGCGCAGCAACTTCTACCCCGGCGGTCTGGCGCACCACCGCGAGCTCGAATACGCGAGCCGCCAGCTGAGCGCGATCGAAGTCAACGGCACCTACTACTCCTCGCAAAAACCGGCCAGCTTCAGGAAGTGGTTCGACGAAACGCCAGAGGATTTCATGTTCTCGCTCAAGGCAATCCGCTATGCGACCAACCGGAGGGTGCTCGCCGAAGCGGGCGATTCGGTCTCGCGCTTCATCGAGAGCGGCATCGCAGAACTGCGCCACAAGCTCGGGCCGATCGTCTGGCAGTTCGCTCCGACCAAACGTTTCGAGCCGGCCGACTTCGAGGCTTTTCTGAAGCTGTTGCCAGGCAGCATCGACGGTCTGCCGCTGCGCCATGTGCTCGACGTTCGCCATGAGAGCTTCAAGAGCGCCGCGTACCTTGCGCTGGCCCGAAAGTACCGGTGCGCGACCGTGTTCACCGACTCCGACGATTACCCGTCGTTCGCCGATCTCACGGGTGACTTCCTGTACGCGCGGCTGATGCGCACCGAGCCGACCCACGCGGCCGGCGTGGAGCCGCGTGTGCTCGACGCGCTGGCCTTGTGCGCGACCCGGTGGCGTGATGGCGGCGAGCCCGATGGCCTGCCGCGCATCGAGCCCGTCGCGGCCCGTGCCGCGCCGCGCGACGTGTTCCTGTATTTCATCAGCGGCGCGAAAGAGAAGGCACCGGCTGCAGCCATGGCCTTGTTGCAGCGCCTCGGCTGAAGCCGGCGCTCCGTGCCAGACTCCGTCCTCGCTCCGCGCAACTTTTTGCCATGCAAGCCACCGACACCGTTTCGCCGCCCAGCCCTTCCGCCGTCGAGCGCCCGGCCCGCCCTGCATCCACGCTCGTGGTCGTGCGCGATGGCGCGGCCGGCATCGAAGTGCTGCTGTCGCGCCGCACCCAGAGCAACGACCAGTTCAGCGGCGCCTGGGTCTTTCCCGGGGGCATCGTCGACGCGGGTGACCGCGTGGCGCATCAACACTGTGTCGGCCTCGACGATGCCGCGGCGAGCACGCGGCTCGGGCTGGAAAGCGGAGGGCTCGACTACTACATCGCGGCGGTGCGCGAATGTTTCGAGGAATCGGGTTTGCTGCTGGCGGTGGACGAGACCGGCGAACTTGTCGAGCTCGACCACGTGCGCGGCGACACGCTCGGCCCGTGGCGCGGCCCGCTGCACCGCGGCGAACGCTCGCTGAGCGCGTTCTGCAGCGAGTTCGGCCTGCGCCTGGCGGTCGACCGGCTCGTCTATCTGAGCCACTGGCTCACGCCTTTCGGCCGCCCCAAACGCTTCGACACGCGCTTTTTCATCGCGTCCTTGCCGCCCACGCAGACGGCCGCGTTCGACGGCACCGAAATGGTCGAGCAGCTCTGGTTGCCACCCGCCGAAGCACTCGCGCGCAGCGCCGAGATGAAGCTGATGACGCCGACGGAGAAGACGCTGGAACTCGTGGCGCACTACGCCACGGTCGACGAGCTGCTCGCCTGGGCACGCTCGCCGCGCACCGTGCCGTTGACGATGCCGCGCGTGGCCAAAGGCAGCCAGGGCATGCGCCCGGTGCTGCCTGACGAACACGCCTGGGCCGAGCTCGGCCGGCTCGACCCTGCCGGCCATGGGCACGGCAGTTACGACATCCAGCCCGGGGTCGCGGTGCGCTTGTCGCCGCGCCTGATCCGCGTCAGCGCCAACAACGGCAGCATGATGACCGGGCCCGGCACCAACACCTACCTCGTCGGTGGAGGTGCTGCAAACGAGTGGGCCGTGATCGACCCCGGCCCGCTCGACGAACGCCACGTGGAAGCGATCCTCGAAGCCGCGCCCGGGCCGATCCGCTGGATCTTCGTGACCCACACCCACAACGACCATTCGCCTGCCACCGTGCCGCTGCAGGCACGCACCGGCGCGCAGGTGTTCGGCCGCGTGGCGGCGCACCCGGAGTGGCAGGACGCGAGCTTCGATCCGCACACCCACCTCGTCGGCGGCGAACGCTTCGAGCTGCCCGGAGAAAGCACCTTGGTGGCCGTGCACACACCTGGCCACGCGTCGAACCACCTCTGCTACCTGCTCGTCGAGGAGAAGATGCTCTTCACCGGCGACCACGTGATGCAGTCGTCCACCGTCGTGATCAACCCGCCCGACGGCGACATGGCGGCCTACCTGCGCTCATTGCACGAACTGCAGGAACACGATCTCGAGTGGCTCGCGCCGGGCCACGGCTTTCTGATGGCGCAGCCGAAGCAGGCGATGCAGGCGATCGTGGCGCACCGCCTCAAGCGCGAAGCCAAGGTGGTGGCCGCGATGCGCTCGCTCGGCCCGGTCGATACCGAGGCCCTGCTGGCCAAGGTCTACGACGACGTGCCGCCACGTCTGCACAAGATGGCGAAACGTTCGCTGACCGCGCACCTCTTCAAGTTGCGCGACGACGGCGCGGCCAGCGAGCGCAGTGGCGTCTGGTCGCTCGCGCCGCGCTGACGCGCGTCAACAGCCGCCCTGGTACTTCCAGTGCCGCGACTTGCCTTCGGCGAGCCACTCAATGGCCTGCGCCAGGCGGCGCGCCCGCGTCTCGTCGCGCTTGGCCTCGGCGATCCACTCGATGTATTCGCGCCGCTGGCTGGGCGAAAGCGCCTCGAAGGTTTTTCGCGCGGGGGCGTGGCGGGCGAGCGCGTGGCCGAGCTCGGCCGGCATGTCGGGCTGAGCCGCAGGGCTGCGTGGCTTCGTTGCGCGTGTCTGCGTGCCGCCGGCATCGATCAGCGCCACCGCCTGCTTCACGACCAGCACCAGTTCGCGCTTGGGTGGCAGGTCGCGCAGCGTCGCGAGGCGACCGAACTGGCCCATCGCTTCATCGCTCTTGCCATGCTCGGCGGCCTCGCGCCCGTTCCAGAAACGGAACGAACAATGCTGCTTGAACGCTGCCATGTTGGCGAGGATGCGGTCGCCGTGCAGGTAGAACGGCATGCCCCATTTGATGGTCTCGACCACCCCCGGGCAGCCCGCGTGCACGGCGCTGCGCAACTGCGCCAGGATCGGTTGGGCGAAAGGCGCGGCGCGTTCGATGTAGGCGGCTATGCGCGGGTCGGTGGTGGCCATGGGGCGTCTACGGCGGCGTGTTCACCCACCCGACAGCGCGTGCGAATCGTCGCTGGCGGCAGGTTCCAGATGGTCGGTGCAATTGACCAGCGTGGCCGCGTGCGGCGGCACTGCGGCGACGATGCTGAGGCTGGTGTTGCCCAGATGGGTTGGCTGGTCCGTGCCGATGGGCAATTGCACGTGTGCGGCCAGCAGGGTGCGAATCACCAGACCGTGGGTCACGACCGCCAGCGTGCCGCCGAGCCCGGCCTGGCGCTGCACGACGTGTGCGAAGGCCAAGGCGACGCGGCGCTCGAAGTCGGGGAGCGATTCGCCCCCCGGCGGTGCTTCGTGCATCGTCAGCGGGTTGATCGCCATGCCGTCGTAAAGCATGCCACGCCAGTCGCCGAAGTTGCGTTCCTGCAGCAGATCGGTCGTCTCGACCGTGGCGCCGGTCGCGGCGGCGATCGCCCGCGCGGTGCGCAACGCACGTGGCAGGTCGCTGCTGACGATGGCCGTGACCTTCATCGTGGCCAGGCGCTTGGCCAAAGCTTCGGCCTGCGCCACGCCGCGCGCACTCAAGGGCGTGTCGGCAGGTTGCAGTACGCGGGCGACGTTGAGGGCGGTTTCGCCGTGGCGGATCAGCAGCAGGGTCATGCGCGAATCATAGGCGGCACGTGCCGCACCCGAGTGCCGTGACGCCATGAGCAGCGAGCAACGATTCAGCGTCACCTTCGAGCCGTCCGGCCTCGTGTTCGAAGCGCCGGCCAGGCTGCCGCTGCTGCGCTCGGCGCGCGAGGCCGGGCTGATCCTGCCGAGCTCGTGCCGCAACGGCACCTGCCGCGCTTGCATGTGCCGGCTCGTCAGCGGGCGCGTGAGTTACATCGTCGAGTGGCCGGGGCTGAGTTCGGAAGAGAAGGCCGAAGGTTTCATTCTTCCGTGCGTGGCGGTGCCGGAGTCGGCGCTGGTGCTGGACGACGCGAAAGTGCTGGACCTGCGCGCCGGGCCGTGAGCCGCCGTCAACCGATCACATGCTCCTTCGATACTGCCCGCCCACCTGGAACAGCGCCTCGGTGATCTGCCCCAGCGAGCAGCAGCGCACGGCCTGCATCAGCAGCTCGAAGACATTGCGGTTGTCGATCACCGCCTGCTGCAGCGCGGCCAGCATCGCGGGCGACTCCTTCGCATGGCGCTTGTGGAATTCATCCAGCCGCTTCAACTGGCTCTGCTTTTCGTCGTCGGTCGAGCGTGCCAGCTCCAGCGTGTCGGCCACCGGGTCGCCGTGCGGGTTGCGGAAGGTGTTCACGCCGACGATCGGGTACTCGCCTGTGTGTTTGAGCATCTCGTAGTGCATCGATTCTTCCTGGATCTTGCCGCGCTGGTAGCCAGTCTCCATCGCGCCGAGCACGCCGCCGCGCTCGGCGATGCGCTCGAACTCCAGCAGCACGGCTTCTTCGAGCAGCTCGGTCAGCTCGTCGATGATGAACGCGCCCTGGTTCGGGTTCTCGTTCTTCGCCAGGCCCCACTCGCGGTTGATGATCAGCTGGATCGCCATCGCGCGGCGCACCGAGTCCTCCGTCGGCGTCGTGATCGCCTCGTCGAAGGCATTCGTGTGCAGGCTGTTGCAGTTGTCGTAGATCGCGATCAGCGCCTGCAGCGTCGTGCGGATGTCGTTGAACTGGATCTCCTGGGCATGCAGGCTGCGTCCTGACGTCTGAATGTGGTACTTGAGCTTCTGGCTGCGTTCGTTAGCGCCGTATTTTTCCTTCATCGCCACCGCCCAGATGCG
>JANYFX010000459.1 GCA_025359585.1 Rhizobacter sp.
CCTGATGCACCAGCGCCTCGTCGGTCGCAAGATCGGCGAACCGCAGCAGCGGTGCCCCCGATTGCCGCGCGCCGAGAAACTCGCCCGGGCCGCGGATGTCGAGGTCACGGCGGGCGATCTCGAAGCCGTCGTTCGTTTCCAGCATCGCCTTGAGCCGCGCCTTGGCGGTGCCCGAGAGCGGCGCAGTGAACAGCAGCACGCACACGCTCGCCGTCGTGCCACGCCCGACGCGGCCACGCAATTGATGCAGCTGCGACAGGCCGAAACGTTCGGCGTGTTCGATCACCATCAATGAGGCGTTCGGCACATCGACGCCGACCTCGATCACGGTCGTCGAGACCAGCACCGCCATCTCGCCGGCGTTGAACAGCGCCATCACCGCCGCCTTCTCGGCGGCCGGCAAACGGCCGTGCAGCAGGCCGACCATGCGCCCCGGCAGCGCTTCACTCAAATGCGCATGCGCGGCAGTGGCGTTCTGGAGGTCGAGCGTCTCGCTCTCTTCGATCAGCGGGCAGACCCAGTACACCTGCTGCCCCTGCGCCGTGGCATCACGGATGCGCCCGATCACCTCTTCGCGCTTCGCGTCGGAGAACAGCTTGGTGACGATCGGCGTGCGGCCGGGCGGCAGCTCGTCGATCGTGCTCACGTCGAGGTCAGCGAAGAGTGTCATCGCCAGCGTGCGCGGGATCGGCGTGGCGCTCATCATCAGCGTGTGCGGCTCGATGCCCGATGCCGCGAGCTTCGCGCGCAAGGCCAGCCGCTGCTGCACGCCGAAGCGGTGCTGCTCGTCGATCACGGCGAGACCCAGCTTCGCGAACTGCACCTGGTCTTGAATGACGGCGTGCGTGCCGACCACCAGCGCCGCTTCGCCCGACGCGACCTGCTCCAGCATCTTCTGCCGCGCCTTGCCCTTGCGGCTGCCGGTCAGCCACGCGACCGTGATGCCCAACGGCGCGAGCCAGCCGACGAGTTTGCGCAAGTGCTGCTCGGCCAGGATCTCGGTCGGCGCCATCAGCGCACATTGCCATCCAGCGTGGATGGTGATGGCCGCCGCGAGCGCGGCCACCACGGTCTTGCCCGAGCCCACGTCGCCTTGCAGCAGGCGGTGCATCGGCACCTCGCGCTGCAGGTCGGTCGCGATCTCCTGGCCAACGCGACGCTGCGCTTCGGTGAGTGAAAACGGCAGCGCTGCGAGCAGCTTGTCCTGCAACCCGTGCGCCTGCACCTCGAAGCGCGGCGCGCGTTGCCGCTCGCGTTCACGCTTGGCTTCCAGCTGCGAGAGCTGCTGCGCCAACAGCTCCTCGAACTTGAGCCGCTGCCAGGCCGGGTGGCTGCGGTCTTCGAGTGTCGCCAGGCTCACGTTCGGCGCGGGGTGATGCAGAAAGTCGAGCGCGGCGCGCAGGCTCAGCATGCCTTCGGGCACGGCGGGCGCGGGTAGCAGCTCGGCCAAATCGGCGCGTGCCAGTCCTGCCGCAACGGCCTTGCGCAGGTAGGCCTGCGGCAGTTGCGCGCTGGTCGAATAGACCGGCGTGAGGGCGGTCGGCAGCGGCGTGTCTTCAGCCACCACCTTCACCACCGGATGCACCATCTCCAGCCCGAAGAAGCCGCCGCGCGCCTCGCCGCGCACGCGCACGCGGGTGCCGACCGCGAGCGTTTTCTGCTGCGAGGGATAGAAGTGCAGGAAGCGCAGCACCAGGTCGTCATCGCTGCCGTCGTGAACGCGAACGACGAGCTGGCGCCGGCCACGCTGCTGAACTTCGTTGTCGCTCACCACGCCTTCGACCTGCGCGGTGCTGCCGTCGCGCAGCGCGCCGATCGGCACGATGGTGGTCTCGTCTTCATAGCGGATCGGCAGGTGCAAGGCCAGGTCGATGGCGCGCACCAGCCCGAGTTTTTCGAGCGCGCGCTGCGGGCCCGATTTGGGCTTGGCCGCGACGCTCGGCGGGGCAGTGGGGGTCGCGGTCACCATGGGAGAATTCTGCCCTCCCTTGTTGGCACGGGCCGGTTCAGCCCTCAACCCATGACGCGCACCCACACCCTGAGCGATTTCGACTTCGCTCTGCCCCCCGAACTGATCGCCCAGCACCCCGCGCCCGAACGCAGCGGCTCGCGCCTGCTCGACGGCACCGGTGCCTTGCCGGTCGACCGCACCTTCCGTGACTTGCCCGGCCTGCTGCAGCGCGGCGACTTGCTGGTGTTTAACGACACGCGTGTCATCAAGGCACGCCTGCTCGGTGCGAAGGCCACCGGCGGGTCGGTCGAAGCGCTGGTCGAACGTGTATTGCCCGGGTTCGAAGTGTTGATGCATCTGCGCGCCAGCAAGTCGCCGAAGGCGGGAAGCCGCGTGCGCTTTGCCGATGCCTTCGATGCCAACGTGCTCGGCCGCGGCGGTCCGCAGGAGTCGCTTTTTCATCTGCGTTTCCCGAGCGACCCGCTCGCGCTGCTCGAACAACACGGCCACGTGCCGCTGCCGCCGTACATCACGCACGCCGACACCGCCGACGACGAAAGCCGCTACCAGACCGTGTTCGCGGTGAAACCGGGGGCAGTGGCCGCGCCCACGGCGGCATTGCATTTCGACGCGGCGCTGCTTGCGCAACTGGAAGAGCGTGGCGTGGCCACCGCGAACGTCACGCTGCACGTAGGCGCCGGCACCTTTCAGCCAGTGCGCACCGAGAACCTCGCCGAACACACGATGCACAGCGAGTGGTTCGAAGTGAGTGAAGCGACCGTGCAGGCCATCCTTCGCACGCGCGCCGCAGGCGGGCGCATCGTTGCGGTCGGCACCACCACGCTTCGCGCGCTCGAATCGGCCGCGCGTGGCGGTACGCTCGAAGCTGGCAGCCGCGACACCGACATCTTCATCACACCTGGCTTTCAGTTCCGTGTCGTCGACGTGCTCGTCACCAACTTCCACCTGCCGAAGAGCACGCTGATGATGCTGGTGAGTGCCTTCGCCGGCTTCGAGCACATGCGGTCGCTCTACACACATGCGATTGCCGAGCGCTACCGCTTCTTCAGCTATGGCGACGCGATGCTGCTGGCACGGCAGCGCTGAACCCGACTGCGACAATTCCATCCATGCTCAGCTTCGAACTTCTCAAAACCGACGGCCACGCTCGCCGCGGCCGCCTCACCCTCAACCACGGTGTTGTCGAAACGCCGGTCTTCATGCCGGTGGGCACCTATGGCACCGTGAAAGGCGTGATGCCCTCGTCGCTCGAAGCGATGGGCGCGCAGATCATTCTTGGCAACACCTTCCACCTGTGGCTGCGGCCGGGGGTCGAGGTGCTGAAGCAGTTCGGCGGGCTGCACCGCTTCGAGGCCTGGAACAGGCCGATCCTCACCGACAGCGGTGGCTTTCAGGTCTGGTCGCTTGGCGAGATGCGCAAGATCAGCGAAGAAGGCGTGAAGTTCGCGTCACCGGTCAATGGCGACAAGCTCTTTCTCACGCCCGAGATCAGCATGCAGATCCAGCGCGTGCTGAACAGCGACATCGTGATGCAGTTCGACGAGTGCACGCCCTATGACGTGCAAGGCCACATCACCACCGAAAAAGAAGCGCGCGTGTCGATGGAGCTGAGCCTGCGCTGGGCTTCGCGCTGCCTGGCCGAGCACACGCAGCTCGAGAACCCGAACGCACTCTTTGGCATCGTGCAGGGTGGCATGTTCGAGAACCTGCGCCAGGAATCGCTCGACGCACTCGTCGCGCTCGATCTGCCGGGGTACGCGATCGGCGGTGTCAGCGTCGGCGAGCCGAAGGCCGAGATGCAGCGCATCGTGGCGCACACGCCCCATCGGCTGCCCGCGCACAAGCCGCGTTACCTGATGGGCGTGGGCACGCCGGAAGACCTGGTCGAAGGCGTGGCCGCCGGCGTCGACATGTTCGACTGCGTGATGCCGACGCGCAATGCACGCAACGGCCACCTGTTCACGCGCTTCGGCGACCTGAAGATCCGCAACGCGCGCCACAAGACCGACGAACGCCCGCTCGATTCGACCTGCACTTGCCACACCTGTGCGAGCTTCTCGCGCGCCTACCTGCACCACCTCGACCGCTGCGGCGAAATGCTCGGGCCGATGCTGGCGAGCATCCACAACCTGCACTACTACGTGAACCTGATGCGCGAGGTGCGTGAGGCGCTGGACGCCGGCAGGTTCGCCGGGTTCGTGCGCCGGTTTGCGGAAGACCGGGCGCGCGGGGTCTAGCTTCAGCGCGGCACGCTGTTGGCGCGAATCCAGCGCGCGAAGGCGGGCTCGTCGATGTCGCCGGAAGCGACCGACATCACGGTCAAGGTTGCATCGGCTTGCGCAGCGTTGAGGCGAAAGCCGTTCAGTGCGAGGAACAGGCCGACAGACAAGAAGGCGGCGCGTTTGTTGCCATCCACGAACGCATGGTTCTTGGCCAGGCCAAAACCATAAGACGCAGCCAGGTCGGCAGCGTCCGGGCTGCCGTAAGCCAGCAGGTTCAAGGGGCGAGCGAGCGCCGAGTCGAGCAGGCCCTCGTCACGAAGGCCGGAAGCGCCGCCGTGTTCGGCCAGGCTTTCGTCGTGCAGGATGAGCAGCAGGCGCTTGTCGATCCAGCGCCAGCCCTTCTTCATTTGGCCAGTGCGCGGAACGTGTCCTTGTACTCGCGCATGAACTCACGGCCGAGTTCGAGCTGCTCGTCGAAGCTGGGGTCGTAAGGCGTGAGCGCAACGCCACCCGGCGTGTCGGTCACGTAGACGGTGTCGCCCTTGACGAGCTTCAGGCGCGCCAGCACTTCCTTGGGCAGGATCACGCCGACGGAGTTGCCGATCTGGGTGAGTTTGAGGGTTTGCATGAGTTTGTCCGGGCGTTATAACTTTTGTTATCTTAGCGGGCTTCGGGCGTCACGGCAAGCCGGGCGCGCTCAGGGCTCACGAAGCGAGCAAACTGCCCACCTTGTCGCGCAAGGCCACAGTCGTCACCGCCGCCGGAGCGAGCGGATCACCCGCCACCAAACCCACGCGGCTGAAGAGGCCGCGCCGGAACGGCTTGCTCATCGCCGCGCCGTCGGCGCGCGAGAAGTACGAGCCCCACAGGTTCTGCAAAGCGAGCGGCACCACCGGAACCGGGTTGGTTTCGAGCAGCTTCATCACGCCGCCCTTGAATTCGCCGAGCGTGCCGTCGCGCGTGATCGCGCCTTCCGGGAAGATGCACAGCAGTTCGCCATCGGCCAGCACCGCACGCGCCTGCTCGAAGGCACGTTCGTAGGTGCCGGCGTCTTCGCGCTGCGGCGCGATCGGGATCGCCTTGGCGAGCTTGAAGAACCAGCCGAGCACCGGCATCCTGAAGATGTTGTGGTCCATGATGAAACGGATCGGCCGCGGGCTCGCGGCCATCAGCAGGATCGGGTCGACGAAGCTCACGTGGTTGCACACCAGCAGCGCCGCGCCTTGTGTGGGAATGTGCTCGTCGCCGCGCACCTTGAAGCGGTACACGAGCCGCGTGACGATGAAGGCCACGAAGCGCAGCAGGTATTCGGGCACTAGCATGAAGATGTAGAACGCCACCACCGCGTTGAGCAGGCCGGTGATCAGGAACACCTGCGGGATCGTGAAGTTCGCGCTCAGCAACGCACCCACGCCGAGCGAGCTGACGATCATGAAGAGCGCGTTGAGGATGTTGTTGGCCGCGATGATGCGAGCCCGGTGGCTCGGCTGCGAGCGCAGCTGGATCAGCGCGTACATCGGCACGCTGTACAGGCCGGCGAACAGCGACAGCAGCGCCAGGTCGGCCATCACGCGCCAGTGCGCCGGCATGGCGAGGAACGCGCTCAGCGTGTAGCCGGCGGACGGCGCGAGGCCGCGCGACGCGAAGTACAGGTCGATCGCGAACACGCTCATGCCGATCGCGCCCATCGGCACCAGGCCGATCTCGACATGGCGCTTGCTCAGCATCTCGCACAGCAGCGAGCCGGTGCCGATGCCGATCGAGAACACCACGAGCAGCAGCGACGCGACCTGCTCGTCGCCGTGCAGCACCTCTTTCGCGAACGACGGGAACTGCGCGAGGAACACCGCGCCGAAGAACCACATCCACGAGATGCCAAGCAGCGAGCGGAACACGACGATGTTCTGGCGCGCCAGCATCAGGTTGCGCCAGGTCTCGGTGACCGGGTTCCAGTTGATGCGCAGGGCCGGGTCGCTGCTCGGCGAAGGCGGCACGCCTTGGGCGGTCATGCGGCCGAGCAGCGCGATCGCGACGCAGCCGATCGCGACGTAATGCCGGCCGACCTCGGGAACAGCCACCAGCAACCCGCCCGCGACCTGCCCCAGCAGGATCGCGACGAAGGTGCCCATCTCGACCATGCCGTTGCCGCCGGTCAGCTCCCGCGCCGACAACGCTTGCGGCAGGTAGGCGAACTTGACCGGGCCGAAGATCGTCGAGTGCAGGCCCATCAACAGCACGCAGGCGAGCAGCACGT
>JANYFX010000468.1 GCA_025359585.1 Rhizobacter sp.
GTTGATGCGCGCTGCGCGCGCGGCCACGAGCCCTGCGCTTCTCGGCGCTCCAGAGGCGCGCTCCAGCCTGCCCGCACGCGCCTTTGCTGGCACGCCTTTGCTTGCTCGTCGAAAAGCCCCGCCGGGTGCCGCTTGCCGCGACGCGCCCGCGTCACCGGCCCATATTCAGCCAGCCGCCTCGCTGAAACTCGGTTCACTGGCCGCCGCATCAGCCACAAGCAAATCAACCAACTCCCGAGCAAACGTCGGCAACGCATCCAGATTCCGCACGCATATCTGCATCGCACGAATCGCCCAAGCGTCCGACAGCGGCACGATCGTGATCGCCATCGTCAACGCATGCCGGCGCGCTGCGGACTCTGGCAGGATCGCCAGCCCCACGCTCGCTTCGATCATGCGACACGCGGCCTCGAAGTTGCCGACCTGAATGCGCAGCTTCAAAGGCCGATGCAACTGGTCGCACACCTGCCGCAGGAAGCCGTGGATCGCGCTCGACTCGTGAAGGCCGATGTGGTCGTGCTCCAGCGTGTCGGCAAACGCGACCCGCGTTTCGCGCGCCATCGCATGCGCTTGCGGAACGACCAGCACCAGCCTGTCGCGCCGGTACGGAATCGTCTGCAGGTTCTCGGTGCGCTCCATGCCGGCGACGATGCCGATGTCGGTCTGGCCTTCGGTCACCGCGCGGATGATGTCGTGCGACAAACGTTCGCGCAGGTCGATGTTCACGTCAGGGTGGCTCAGCAGGTAGCTGCGCAACACCGGTGGCAGGAACTCGCCCAGGGCCGTGGTGTTGGCGAAGACGCGCAGGTGGCCCTTCACGCCCTTCGCGTATTCCTGCAGGTCGCCGCGCAGGTGTTCGATCTGCCCGAGCACGGTGCGTGCGTGGTGCACGAAGGCCTGGCCCGGTGGCGTGAGCGTCACACCCTGGCTGGTGCGGTAGAGCAGCTTGGTGCCGATGCTCTCTTCCAGGTTCTTGATGCGGGTGCTCGCAGCGGGCAGCGAGATATGCGAAGCCTCTGCGCCCTTGGTCAGGCTGTTGGCGGCGGCCACATGCACCATCAGGCGCATGTCGACGAGATCGAAGTGCATGGACATGGACCGCATTCTGCCTGCGGCCCCGGAGCACGAGCTTGCGCTAAGCCACGCGCCCGAACCACCAGACCGACAGGCCCGCCGCCAGCATCACCAGCAGCGCGCCCAGGGCCGCGAACAGCGCGCTGACCTCGGTCTCTTTTTTCTCGACCACTAGGCGCGTGCTCAGCGCCTGGTAGACCTTCTTCAGATCGGCCGCCGTGCCCGCATAAAAATACTCGGCGCGGGTCAGCGTGGCGATGCTCTTGAGCGTGTCTTCGTCGAGCCGCACGCGCATCGACCAGCCTTCGAAGCCGATGGTCTCGCCGTCTTTCGTGCCCACGCCGACCGTGTAGACGCGCACGCCGCGGTCGGCTGCCATCTTGGCCGCTTCCATCGGGTCGGGGCCGGTGGTGCGCTGGCCGTCGGTCAGCATGATGATCGCGGCCGAGCCGTAGGAGCCCGGCTGCACCGGCGTGAAGTCGGCTTTCGGTTTGTCGTTCGGGCCGGGTGGCATGTTGCGCTGGCCGGTGATCTGCGACAGGTCGATACCGGCTTCGGGGAAGATCGTCGCCAGCGACAGCACGATGCCGCTGCCGGTGGCGGTGCCACGCTGCAATTGAAAGCGGTCGATCGCGGCGGTCACGTCGTCGCGGCTCAGCGTGGGCGCCTGCACCACGGCGGCGGTGCCGGCGAATTGCACGACTGCGATGCGCACGCTGCGTGGCAGCTCGGTCACGAAGGCCTTGGCCGCTTCTTTCGCGGCGGTGATGCGGTCGGGCAGCACGTCGGTCGCGCGCATGCTGCCCGACACGTCGATGGCGAGGATGATGGTCTCTTGCTGCGAAGGCAGGCTGATCACGGCGGTCGGCCGCGCCGCCGCGAAGAGCAGGGCGCTGACCGCTACCAGCAGCAGCGCCGGCGGCAGGTGGCGGCGCCAGGCGGCGCTCTTGCCCATCGCTTCCTTCACAAGCGTGAGGCTCGCATAACGGATCGCGGTTTTCTTGCGCCGGCGCAGCAGCCACACGTAGAGCAGCACGATCAGCGGCACGGCGATCAGCGCCCACAGCATCTCTGGCCAGATGAAAGTCATCGCCGGATTCATGTTGCGGCTCCGCTCCAGGAGGTGAGGTGCGCGGGCACGCCGGCGCGCTGCGGCTTGCCGCTCCAGTTCGCGAGCCGGCTGCGCTGTTTGCGCAGGTCGGCGAAGCGCAGGATCGCGTCCATCAAGTCGTCGTCGGTCGCGAGTTCCAGCGTGTCGACACCGGCGCGGGCCAGCGCTTCGAGCAAGTGCGCTTCGCGCTTTTCAGCCGCTGCCGCGAAGCGTTTGCGAAAGCCGCTGTCGTGCGTGTCGACGACGAGCTGCTCGCCGGTTTCGGCATCGCGCATGGTCACGAGGCCGAGGTCGGGCAGCTCCATCTCGAGCGGGTCGAACAGGCGCACGGCCGTCACTTCATGGCGCGTGGCGAGCTGGGCGAGTGCCGTTTCCCAACCGGGCGTGCTGATGAAGTCGGAGATCACGAACACGGTGCCGCGGCGCTTGACGATGCGCTGCGCGGCGATCAGCAGGTCGCGCAGCTGGGTCGCGCCAGCCGCCGATTCGGCCGGCCGCTGCGCCATGCGCTGCAGCAGGTTCAGCACATGAAGGCGCCCGCCACGCGCCGGGATCACGGTGTCGACCTCGGTGCCGTAGAGCAGCGCGCCGACGCGGTTGCCGTGGCGCGTGAGCAGCCGCGCCAACACGCCGGTGAACTCGCGCGCGACGCTGCGTTTGCTTTGCTCGCTGGAGCCGAAGTCGACACTCGCGCTCAGGTCGACGAGGAACCACGCCGCCAGCTCGCGGTCTTCGGTGAACTGGCGCACGTACGGCGTTTGCAGGCGCGCGGTCACGTTCCAGTCGATGTGGCGCACGTCGTCGAAGTGCTGGTACTCGCGCAGGTCGGCCAGGTCGAGCCCGGCGCCGCGCCAGAGCGTGCGGTAGTCGCCCTGCAGCAAGCCGTCGAGGCGGCGGATCACCGTCCACTCCAGGCGCTTGAGCAGCGCTTCGGCGTTGGGCGGTGTGACGGGTGCGTCCATCGGGGTTCAGGCCGCGGCGGCCGACGTGGCGAGGGGTTTGTCGGGCGTCGGGATCTTCTTCATCACCTTCTGCACGATCTGGTCGGGCGTGAGGCCGTCGGCCAGCGCTTCGTAAGAGAGCACGAGGCGGTGGCGGAACACATCGCCGACGAGGCCGGTCATGTCCTCGGGCAGCGCGTAGTTGCGCCCGCGCATGAAGGCCAGTGCGCGCGCGCCTTCGATCAGGCCGATGGTCGCGCGCGGACTTGCGCCGTAGGTGAGGTACTTGGCGATGTCGGCCAGACCGTAGCGGTCGGGCCGGCGCGTGGCGCTGACGAGTTTGACGGCGTATTGCATCAGCGACGGGTCGACGTACACCTTGCGGCACTCCTGCTGCAGCTCGGCGAGCTGGCCCATGCTGGCCACGGCCGAGACGATGGTCGCCGGCCCGGTCACGCGTTGCGCGATCACGAACTCTTCTTCTTCGCTCGGGTAGTCGACCAGCACCTTCATCATGAAGCGGTCGACCTGCGCTTCGGGCAGCGGGTAGGTGCCTTCGGTCTCGATCGGGTTCTGCGTTGCCATCACGAGGAAAGGCTCGGGCACCTTGTGCGTTTCACCGGCGATCGTGACCTGGCGTTCCTGCATCACCTCGAGCAGCGGCGAGTTCAGCACCTCGCTCGGCCCGGTGTTCACGCACCTGCTGCTGGCCGATGAAATCAACCGCGCGCCGGCCAAGGTGCAGAGCGCGCTGCTTGAAGTGATGCAGGAGCGCCAGGTCACCATCGCCGGCGAGACGCACAAGGTGCCCGAGCCATTTCTGGTGATGGCGACGCAGAACCCGATCGAGACCGAAGGCACCTACCCGCTGCCCGAGGCGCAGGTCGACCGCTTCATGATGAAGGTGCTGGTCGATTACCCGAGCGAGGAAGAAGAGTTCGTGATCGCGCAGCGCGTGACCGGCCAGGCGACCGCCGTGTCGGCCGTCGCGAGCATGGGTCAGCTCGCCGAACTGCAGCAGGAATGCCGCAAGGTGTATGTCGACCCCTCGCTGATGCAGTACGCGGTCAAGCTGGCCAGCGCGACGCGCCGGCCCGAGCGCTACGACCTGGCCGACGTGGCCAAGTACCTGACCTACGGTGTCAGCCCGCGCGCCACCATCGGCCTGATCGAGGGCGCGCGCGCGCTGGCC
>JANYFX010000482.1 GCA_025359585.1 Rhizobacter sp.
GGTGCCGAAGCTGCCGGCGGCGTGTTCCATTGTTTTACCGAGACCGACGCGGTGGCGCGCGCGGCGCTCGACCTGGGTTTCTATATTTCCTTTTCCGGGATCCTGACCTTCAAGACGGCGGCCGACTTGCGCGAGATTGCCCGCTTCGTGCCGCTGGACCGCTGCCTGATCGAGACCGACAGCCCGTACCTGGCCCCGGTGCCCTACCGCGGCAAGACCAACAGCCCGGCCTACGTGCCCTTCGTGGCGCGCCAGATCGCCGAACTGAAGGGTGTGCCGGTCGAGACGATCGCGGCCGCGACGAGCGCCAATTTCGAACGCCTTTTTGGACTTCCAGCGCTTGCCGGCAGCACGTCATGAACATGAAAAATTACTTCAGGTTTGTCATGTATAGCCTTATGGTTATTGGACTTTCATTTTCATACGCTGGGTCGTTCGAAGATTTTTTCATCGCCATCCGCAACGACAACGGGGGCACGGTGAGCAGCTTGTTGCAGCGCGGGTTCGACCCGAACACCCGTGACGAAAAAGGCCAACCCGGGCTCGTGATGGCGATGCAGGAGCGTTCGCTCAAGGCCGCCACAGCGCTGCTGTCGCACCCGGCGATCGAGATCGACGCGCTGAACAAGGCAGGGGAGTCGGCCTTGATGATGGCGGCGCTGAAAGGCGAGCTCACGGGCACCCGGCTGCTGCTGGAGCGTGGGGCGAAGGTCAACCAGGCGGGCTGGTCGGCGCTGCACTACGCAGCCACGGGGACCGAGCCAGCGCTCGTTCGGCTGCTGCTCGACAAGGGCGCCGACGTGAACGCCGCATCGCCCAACGGCAGCACACCCTTGATGATGGCCGCGCAATACGGCAGCGAAGACAGCGTGAAGCTGCTTCTGGCCGCGGGGGCCGATCCCAAGCGGCGCAATCAACGCGATCTGGGCGCTGCGCACTTTGCCCGGTTGGCAGGCCGAGAGCCGCTGGCCGCGGCGCTCGAGAAGCTGGACCGTTGAGCGTTTTCGGGCCTGCCGCGCCTGCGCGGCGCTGACGCTCATGTCAGAAGTTACCTTACAAGCTCTTTGGCGCAGCACCGACTGGCGCGTTCCGGGCCGAGCCCTAGAGTCGGCTTGGTCAAACCACGCCACTCATTGGAGTTTTCGCCATGACGCACGCGCAGATCGCCTCGAACCCTTTCGCCCTGATGATGAACCCAGAAGCCGTGTTTGCGGCGATCGAGCATTCGGAGCGTCTGGCGCGGCTGAAGAGCCACATTTGCCGCCCGCTGGACAAACCGATGGTTGCCCGTGCCGACGTTGCCGAAACGCCGACCACCGAAGACGACGTCGACGCCTGGCTCGACGCTCAGGCTTCGCGCCTGGGCGAGTATTGAGTTTTTCACTGCGGCGCAGTGACTGAACGCTGCGTCGTCATCAGCTGCGAGCATGGAGGCCACGAGGTCCCACCTGCTTATGCCGAAATCTTCACAGCCCACGCAGCGCTGCTGAACAGCCACCGCGGCTGGGACCCGGGCGCACTCCTGTTGGCCCGGCAGTTCGCCGATGCGCTGGGTGCAGCGCTGTACGCGGCGAGCACGACCCGCCTGCTGATCGACCTGAACCGTTCGATCGGTCACCCTCGCTTGTTCTCCGAACTGACACGCGGGCTGCCGCGCGCCGAGCGCGACAACATCGTCGCCGAACACTACAAGCCTTATCGGGACGCGGTCGAAGGCGAAGTCGCGCGCTGCATTGCCACCGGAAAACAGGTGACCCACATCGCTTCGCACAGCTTCACGCCAGTCCTCGACGGCCTGGTCCGGCGCGCAGACGTGGGCTGGCTCTACGACCCCCGGCAACCCGCCGAGTCGGCGCTGGCGCAACACTGGATGAAGGCGCTGGCGCAACGCGCGCCCGACTTGCGGCTGCGCCGAAACTACCCTTACCTGGGCCGTGGCGACGGCCTCACCGCGCTGCTGCGCAAGCGCTTTCCAGGTGATGCCTACGTGGGCATCGAACTCGAAGTGAACCAGCGTTTCGTGGAGCAGGGTGGTGCGCCATGGGCGGCGCTGCAGTCCGATCTGGTCGTGGCGCTGCTCACCACGTTGAGTGCCGCACCTGCACCTGCCTCGACGTGACCGGGCCTCACCACTCCAGCGGTGGCAGTTCGTGGAACACCTTGCGGGTGCCGGCGATCCACTGCTGCTTCAACGACTCGAAGTAAGCGTCGCCCGAATCGAAGCGGCGTTGCATCGTGACGCACAGGCTGTCGCGCGCATAACAGAGCAGGTCGATCGGCATGCCGACCGACAGGTTGCTGAGCATCGTGGTGTCGAACGAGACCAGCACGCACTTGGTGGCGTCCTCCAGCGTGGCGTTCGGGGTCACCGCCAGATCGAGGATGGGCTTGCCGTACTTGGCTTCGCCGGTCTGCAGAAAGCTCGTGTGCGTGCCGGTCTCGATGAAATTGCCTTCGGCGTAGATGCGGAACAGGCGCATGTCTTCGCCCGCGATCTGGCCACCGAGAATGAACGAGGCGTTGAATTTCAGGCCACTGCCTTCCAGAAACGGGCCATCGCGGCGCTCGAGATCGCGCATGGAGTCGGCCACCAGGTTGGCCACGTCGAACATCGACGTGGCCAACCACAAGTGCGGCGGCTCGGGGTTGGCCCGCTTGCGCAGCATGTTGATCACGGCATGGGTCGCGGCCAGACCGCCGGAGCTGAGCAGCACGACCACCCGGTCGGCGGCGCGTTCGAACACGGTCATCTTGCAGAACATGGCGCAGTTGTCGACGCCGGCATGCGTGCGCGAGTCGCTCGCGAAGATCAGGCCTTCGTCCAGTTTTACGCCGACGCAGTAGGTCATGGCGTCACCCGCTCATGCCGGCGCCACCACGTCGGCCCAGACCCTGAAGTTCTCGAGCGTGTTCGGCCCGAAGGTGCTGGACAGCGCCAAATCGCAGGCGTCGCGGCCACGCGCGATCAGCACGCGGCCGATGCGTGGCGTGTTGTTGCGCGCGTCGAAGGTGTACCAGCGATCACCGAGGTAGGCCTCGAACCAGCCCGCGAAGTCCATGGTTCCATGGGGTGGCGCGGTGCCGAAGTCGCCGAGGTAGCCGGTGCAGTAACGCGCCGGTATGTTCATGCACCGGCAGAACGCGATCGCCAGGTGAGCGAAGCGGCCCTGCGGGGCGACGAGGCGGCTGCACCAGTTGCCGAAGAGGTCGCGGTACGCGGTGACGGGCACCGACGGGTTCGTCGCGAGGTGATCGGGCCGCACCAGATCGGAGGCGCGCGAATAGTGGATGCTCAGTGCCAGGATCATCGGCGTGGGCTGTGGGCATAGATACGCCATTTCGAAACCGACCCGGATTTTCATTCGTGCTCCCCATGTGTCGGTGACCTGACGCAATCGACGTGCCCGGCGCCGGGTCGACTGCACGGTAGACGCCGGTGCGAGCGCGTGTCTGTGCGCTCCCGCACACGGCCGCCGATCGACCGGCCGGCGGAACAAAATGAGGCTCTGGCGAACCGGCGGAGACGGGCGAACCTTCACAATGCGAGACGAGGAACAGCAACATGACGACTCAGGCGCTCTACCTGCAAAAACGAATGTCCGCCGCGGACGCTGTGCGTCAGGTGCGGAGCGGCGACTTCATCATCGTGCCGACCGGCGTGGGTGAACCGCCGACACTGCTGACGGCGCTGTCGGAGCAGCGCCGCGATTTTCACGACGTGAAGGTCGCGCAGATCCTCGCGATGCGCAAGTACGCCTACCTCGACCCGGAAACCACGCAGCACATCCGCCATGTCGCGTTCTTCTTCGGCGCGGCCACGCGTGCCGGGGGCCAGGCGGGCTGGATCGACTTCATTCCCAACTATTTCTCGGAGATTCCGGGCCAGATCGAACGCGGGCAGATTCCCGCCGATGTCGTGCTCAGCATGGCGTCGCCGATGGACGCGCACGGCTATTTCTCCATCAGCCTGGGCGCCGACTACACGATGGCCGCCATCGCCAGGGCGCGCGCCATCGTGCTCGAGGTGAACCCCCACGTGCCCTTCGCTTACGGCAACTGCCACGTGCACATTTCGCAGGTGGCCGCGCTGGTGGAAAGCAGCGAACCGGTGCTCGAAGTCGGCCTGCCGAAGATCGGCCCGGTGCAGGAAGCCATTGCCAAACATGTCGCCGACCTGATCGACGACGGCTCGACGCTGCAGATCGGCTACGGCGGCATCCCCGACGCGGTGGTCATGCAGCTCACCCACAAACACGACCTCGGTATTCACACCGAGATGATCGGCGACGGCATCCTGACGCTGGTGGAGAGCGGCGCCGTCACCAACCGGCGCAAGAACCACTTGCCGGGCAAGATGGTGGCCACTTTCGCACTCGGCTCCAGCAAGCTCTACCGCTTCATGGACCGCAACCCCGCGCTCGAAATCCACCCGGTGAATTTCACCAACGACCCCACGCTCGCCGGCATGAACGACAAGCTGGTTGCCATCAACGCCACGCTGCAAATCGATCTGCTGGGGCAGTGCGGTTCGGAAAGCCTGGGGCACGCGCCGTATTCGGGCACGGGCGGGCAGTCGGACTTCGTGCGCGCGGCCAACCGCTCTTGCGGCGGCAAGGCGTTCATCGTGTTGCCGTCCACCGCCAAGGGCGACACCATCTCGCGCATCGTGCTGTCGCTTTCGCCCGGCACGCACCTCAGCACGAGCAAGAACGACGTCAACTATGTGGTCACCGAGTACGGTGTGGCGCAGCTGCGTGGCAAGTCGGCCAGGCAGCGCGCGCGCGAGCTCATTGGCATCGCACACCCGAACTTCCGCGCCGAGCTGACCGAGCAGGCCAGGCGCATGCACATCCTCTGACGGCCTGCGCCGTGCGAGCGCCGTGCAGCGCTCCGGCCCGGCGACTCGAGTGCCGCTCGACGCATCCCCGCCTTTGTGTGCCAGCGCACAGACGGCCACCGAAACGCCTGCGAGAATGCGCGGTGTTCCGAAGAGGCGCGGCGTCAATCGACACTGACGGCGGCGACTTTCTGTTGGTGGCGCTGCGAGCGCATTCCCATTCCGGATCGTCTTACGCTTTTCCGGGAATCTGTCATGCACAGCGCAAGAAATGGTTCCACCCTCGCCATTGAAACAGGCGAGGTGAGTGGCCTCGCCGAGACGCAGCGCCAGGAAGGCTTGCTCAAGACCTGGGCGTTGCAGAACGCGATCTTCAGATGGACATCAATCTGCCCGGCATCAGCGGCATCAAGGCAGTGAAGATCCTGGCCGATGACCCGGCCACCGCCTCGATCCCCGTGATCGCACTCAGTGCGAACGCCATGCCACACGACATTGCTAAAGGGCTGGAAGCGGGATTCTTTCGCTACCTCACCAAGCCGATCAAGGTGGGCGAGTTCATGGAGACACTGGACGAAGCCCTGAGACTTTCGGGCGCCGAATCAAGCCGCGCCGCTGCAGAGGAGAGCCCATGATGTTGAGCGCACCGGACATTCTCAACGCCAGCATCCTGATCGTCGATGATCAGGAGGCCAATGTAAAACTGCTCGAGCGTTTGCTGGGTGACGCCGGCTATGCCAACGTCGCCTCGACGAGGCTTCCGCAGGAGGTCTCATCGCTGCACCGCAAGCACCACTGCGACCTGATCCTGCTCGACCTGCAGATGCCGGGCATGGACGGCTTCGAGGTGACTGAAGCAAACGGAGGGGGCGCGACGGGTTGGAACGAATCGGAACGGGTGCTGTTGCAGGCGAAGATCGCAGCGCGAGAGCCTTTTCTCGACTTCGCCTTCAGCCGCGTCAACGCCGATGGCTCGGAGCAGCAATTCCGGGTCAGCGGTGAACCGATGTTCAACGATTCCTCGCGCTTCACGGGGTATCGCGGAGTCGGCGTCGAGGTCACCGCAAAGTCGTAACCGGCCGGCGTGAGCGGCCGAGATTCTGGTTCGAACAAAATGCGCGACGATGTATATTATGTAAACTTAAGAGCGTTGGCTGCGTCGCCTGTTCGGTCTCGACGGCCGGCGCTGGCTTCCAAGGCGGCTTGCACCTCGCGAACGCCACCCTCACGGTCTTGCCAAGACCGGGCGTGGTGGGCACTCCGCGATCATGAACGTCGAGCCGACCTTCGCGCTCGGGCTGGCTGGGGCGATCCTTGGCCAGTCCATCGCCGCCGTGCAGGTGCTGGGACTCATCGTCGTAGCGACCGTCACGGGCCTGCGGCCGCGCAGGCGTTGAGCGTGGTGGTACAACACGCTCCGGCATGCGTTGCGGGAGCTTTCGAACCGGAACCCTTGCCACTCACCAACCAACCAGAGACCAACATGAGCGCTGACAAAGACCGCGGTATTCGAAGACAAAAACAAAAGAGGGCGAAACAGAAGAAGCAGGCCCACAAAGCGCCAACGCCGGCCGTGACCGAACCAGGCCCTTCGACCCGACCGCCCGCGAAGAAAACCGCTTAGGCGACACTGACCGCGCCACGTTCGCGGAGCCCACGGAACGAAGGGCGGCAGCCGGATGGCTGCAATCCGGAGGTCCGTTGGCAGGCAGCCTTCACATGACCATGCCCTCCTCCGTGACGCGCTCCGACGACGAGCTCACCGCGCTCGATGCCGATGCCTTGTCGCGCGCCATTCACTCGCGCTCGGTTTCGTGCCGCGAAGCGATGGCCGCGACGCTGCGTCGCATCCACCACTTCAACCCGCGCTTCAACGCGATCGTCAACCTCGCGCCCGACGAGCGTCTGCTGCGCCAGGCCGACGCGTGCGACGCGGAGCTGGCGCGCGGCGAATCACGCGGCTGGATGCACGGCTTTCCGCAGGCGATCAAGGACACCTCGCACGCGGCCGGCTTTCCGTCCACGCTCGGCAGCGTGCTTCTGAAAGACGCGGTCGCCATGCAGGACAGCGTGATGACCGCGCGAATGAAAAGCGCAGGATGCATCATCGTCGGCAAGAGCAACATGCCCGAGTTCGGCCTGGGTTCGCACACCTTCAACGAGCTCTTCGGCGCCACGCCCAACGCCTGGGACGAGACCCGCTCGGCCGGAGGCAGCAGCGGTGGCGCCGCGGTGGCGCTGGCGCTGCGGCTGCTGCCTGTGGCCGATGGCAGTGACTTCATGGGCTCGCTGCGCAACCCTGCCGGCTGGAACCACATCTTCGGCATGCGCCCTTCGCAGGGTCGCGTGCCGGCCTGGCCGGTGCAGGACGTGTGGGTCGCGCAACTCGGCAGCGACGGCCCGATGGGACGCACCGTGCGCGACGTGGCGAGGCTGCTGCAAGTGCAGGCCGGGCACGACGCGCGCGTGCCGCTGTCGATACGAGAGCCGCTGGCGCCGTTCATTGGCGACACCTCGTTGCGCGGCCTTCGTATCGGCTGGCTCGGTGACATCGGAGGCCATCTTGCGATCGAGGACGGCATCCTCGCGGTGTGCGAAGCAGCGCTCGCGAAGTTCGAAGCCGAGGGCGCGATCGTCGAGCCTTTGTCGCTCGGGTTTTCGCCCGACGCGCTGTGGCAAGCGTGGTTGGTGTGGCGGCGGGCACTCGTCGCTTCGCGCCTGGCGCCTTTCCTCGCGAAGGAAGGCGCACGAGCGCAGATCAAGCCCGAAGCGCTGTGGGAACACGACCAGGCGCAAAGCCTCGGCTTTGCGGAATTCATGCAGGCGAGCGTGGTGCGTTCGGCTTTCCACGCCCACATGATCGGCCTGTTCGAGCGCTTCGACGTGCTGGCGCTGCCTTGCGCGCAGGTCTGGCCGTTTCCCCTTGA
>JANYFX010000501.1 GCA_025359585.1 Rhizobacter sp.
ACCCGTTGGCGCATACCGACCCCAGCGGCTACTCGTTCTGGACAGAGGTGAGAAGGCCGGTGGCGGCGATTGCGGTAGCAGTACTCACCTATGGTGCCGGTACGGCGTATGCGACCGGTACATGGTTTGCATCGGCAGCGACGTTGACGACTCCGCAGGCACTTGCCATCGCCGCTGCATCAGGATTCGCCTCTGGCGGGGTGATGGGAGGCAATATCCAAAGCGCGATCCAAGGCGCATTCTCGGCAGCGCTATTCTTCGGTGTTGGCGAAATGGGCTTCGCGTCGGGCTCATGGCAGAACATCGCAGCCCATGCCACTGCTGGCTGCATCAGTGCGGGGGTGAGCGGCGGCAGCTGCAAGACGGGTGCTTTGAGTGCGGGCTTTGCGGAGTTTGCGGGGCCGAGGCTACTGACGGGAAGAATGGTGGCCGATACTGCGATTCATGCTACGCTCGGCGGCATTGGATCTCGTCTTGCAGGGGGCAAGTTCGCCAATGGTGCGGCGACGGGGGCGTTTGGGTACCTCTTTAACTATTGCGCTCACGGAAATTGCACCAGCAAGTTTGAACAACGGCTTTACGACTGGTGGCCTGGCTACAAGGCTGGAACACTTCTTTACAACCAGACGATGGGCGATGGAGGCTGGACGGGGTGGGCGGTTCTAGATGCCGTATCTGTTGGCGCTGGTGCTGCGGGTAAGGCACTGCAACTTCTCGCTGCAAAGTGGGGAACGGCATTGTTCCGCGCAGTTGGGCCTGCGGAACTCGTGGATATCAAGGCTGTGGGCGCGCTGCGAAATTTGGGATCGGCGGAGGGGAAATACTTCACGACCTCTGCTGAAGCTGCATCCTCTTATGCTAAGCAAGCAGTCAAAGGTTTTGGTGATGCACCATATACATTGATTGAGACTCGTGTTCCCGACAGCATCTTTAGAGGGCTTTCTCCTGCCACAGTAGATCGTGGTATCCCCGCTTGGGTAATACCTAGCGAACGATTGCAAGGGCTTACACCTAAAGTTCTTGATTCGATGCCCATTCCTCATTAGAGGAGAAAAATATGATGCCAGACGTTTTCTTGGAAGTTCGATTTAAAACTCCAGATGAGGGTGGACGCAACACGCCAATAAGGGGCGACTTCTATGCATGTCCCTTGTTTGTCGATGGAGAAGGATTTGACTGTAGGCTACTAATCAAAGATGTGACATTGGAGTTGGGGCAATGGTATGAATTGCCCGTGAAATTTATGAACAAGGACTTGGTTTTACCGAAACTAAGTGTCGGCAAAGCTGTGACACTTTGGGAAGGTAAGGATGTCGCATCAGGCAAGGTATTGAGACTCGCCTAACGCTGAGTGGAATGCTGTTGTTCTTTCTTCTTTTGTAAACTAAAAAAGCCGCCTCCATCCCGCAGCTTCTCGCGTTCATGTTGATGTGATTGATAAGGGGCGCAACGCAACTAAGGTTGTGGCGGACTTAGTTTATAATCTTCTGTTCTATGCTGTTAGGGGCTGGAATCTTTACGACAATCGAATTGTGCAAATGTTTTCCCCATACGGCGCTAGGAAACCTTATGGACAACGTTAATCAAAAACGAATAACTCCGCTACGGCACAGGGAGTTTGTAGCGCTTTTGGTCGCTCCCACCGCAACCCTACTTGCCTATGCGCTTCTTTCCGGCACTCCTTATTGGTTTTTTGGGGTAATCACCGCTGGTTTGTTGCTCTACTACTGCTTGATCGTTGCGCCAGGTTATCTCTTGCTTAGACGCAAGTTTGATATGGGTCTTCTTGCGTGCATGGTCTACTACAGCATCACGGGAATGGTGCTGGGGCTGTTCGTTTTTTACGGCTCGCATCGCTGGGAAATTGTTGCTGTAGACGTGCTGACTTTCGTGCCACCTTGGACTGCAATAGGGACTTTGCAGTGGCTGATTTCGAGAGTGAAGAAATCTGATGAACCGACGCCGACTTGAGTATGCCAATATGCTAATGCTGACTTCACGCTGCATCACGGTGGTTGCCATCACAGTTGCCAGCACTGGGTGCGCCGCACAACATGCCACAGCACCTATCGTTCCCAGCGTGACCGATATCAATTCTGACTGTACCGATGTTTACCTGCTCGATCCGATAAAATTCATCGGCCCATCTCACGATCCGATGACGGAGGTAAGTGTTTCAGTCGACGGTCAGCCGTTCGAAGTGAAGGGCAAGCTCTTCAATCGAGACTGGGGCGCGTTCAAAGCGTGTGGAAACACGCTCGCAGTTCGATTTCGATTGATCTTGGGTGGGTTCCGTACTGCCGGCCCCGACATTCGCGAGCACAGTAAAAAACCCATCCTGCAGCTCACTGGCCGCAAGGCCGTGTACTTCGAGATGGGCAGCAAATGGGCTGAGGTATCGGAGGAACGTGCGCTGAAGGTGAAGGCGGAGATAGACGCCAAGCCTGGCGCACCGACGGTGACCGGGTGGGAATGGAAAGACCGGCGCGAGCTGTATTACTCGAAGGACTGTCAGGTCAAAAGTGAACGCTGCCCTTAACTTCTACGCGGGGATCGTTGTCGCTGTCGCTGTCGCGAGTATCGGCTGCGCCGCACAACATGCCACAGCACCTATCGTTCCCAGCGTGACCGATGTCACTCCCGACTGTACCGATGTTTACCTACTCGATCCGATGAAATTCATCGGGCCTTCCAACGACGCAATGCGAGAGATAAGTGTTTCGATCGATGGTCAGCCATTCGAGGTGAAAGGCAAACTCTTCAATCGCGACTGGGGGGCGTTCAAAGCATGTGGAAGTGTTGTCACGTTACGATTCCGGCATATCAGGGGTGGGTTCCGCACCATCGGCCCAGATATCCGCGAGGACGCAGACAAGCCCGTCCTTCATCTCACTGGCCGCAAGGCCGTGTATTTCGAGATGGGCAGCAAATGGGCTGAGGTGTCAGAGGAACGTGCGCTGAAGGTAAAGGCCGAGATAGACGCCAAGCCTGGTGCGCCGACGGTGACCGGGTGGGAGTGGAAAGATCGACGCGAGCTGTATTACTCGAAGGACTGTCAGGTCAAAAGTGAACGCTGCCCTTAACTTCTACGTGTGGGACAACCTCCCCGCCCTACCTACCGTTCCAGCCACTTCTGCCCCAATCGCCCCACCAATAAACGAGTCTCATGATTTGAGCGCAAGCCGCGCCACCCCCAACACCGCCTTCACCACCACCAAGGCAACATCACCAGCAACATCGTCCACCCCGGTGTCAGCCTCCGTTACGGCTACAACCCCCAAGGCTACGCCAACACCTTGGCCGACGCCCAAACCAACGCCATCTACAGCCAAA
>JANYFX010000214.1 GCA_025359585.1 Rhizobacter sp.
TCGGCGACGTAGCCGACGTCGCCAAGCATGGAGCAATCGACGATGTAGGCCATGGTGGCGTCGAAAGAGACCCTTCCGGTCGAGCCCGCATCGGCCGCGTCGAAGCGCAGGTCGGCACCGAGATGGCCGAGCGCCACCGAAGGGGGCTTGCGATGGTCGCCGCCCATCTCGTAGGCGTGCGAGGTGCCGAGCTCACCCTGCATCTCCCAGGCCACGTCGGAGAAGTCGGCGCGTGTGGCCACGCGTTCGACCAGCGGCGCGTAACGTGTGTAGACCGCTTCCCAATCGATGCCCGACATGTTGGCGGCCCAGAACTGGTGGCGTTGCAAACGCCAGACCTCGCGCAGCATCTGGCGCCATTCGCGTCGGGGTTCGACCGACAGGCGAATGCGCTCCAGATCGAGCCAGCCGCTCTTGCGCGAAGGGGCGTTGTTGCCGGGTTCCTTGTCGGCCTCGGGCTTGCGGTCGATGCTGATCGCGCGCAGGCGTTTGCCTTCGCGCAGCACCAGGGTCGTGTGGTCGGCGGCGAGCTCGAAGCTGTCGGCCTTGTCGGTGAGCGGCTCGACACGTTGCGTGGCGAAGTCGAACACTTCGAGGCGCGCAGCGCTTTCCTTGTGGCCGCCACGGCCGTGCGCACCGACGATGCCCAGCACGCTCCACACCACCTTGCCACCGGCCGCGCCGACGAGTCTGCCGAAGCGGTTTTCGCTGACCGGGAAAGCCGCCACCCGTTGCGCGATGCCGGCAAGATCGACGCGCAAGGGAAGGTCCTCGGCGTCGGCCTTGGCCCCCGGCGCGCCCGGCTTGTCGGAAGCGAGGCCCTTGGGCACGGCCTCGAACGGCGGCTTGCCCCCGGCCTGCAGCGCGATCAGGTAGGGCCGCGCTGCGCGCGGGAAACTCAGCTCGAACTGCACGCTGTCGTAGACCGGGTCGAAGGTGCGCAGCGACAGGAAGTAGAGGTACTTGCCGCTGGGGTCGAATGCCGGGCTGTAGTCGCGGAACTCGGCTTGCGTGACGAGCGTGCTGCTGCTGGCCTGCAAGTCGAACAGCTTGATCGCCGTGTGCCGCATGCTGGTCTGGAAGCTGTAGGCGAGCCAGGCCGCGTCGGGCGACCAGGCGAGGTCGTCGCTGCGGCCGTTGTCGCTGCGGTCCACACATGTCAGCGTACCGCTGGCCACATCGCCGATCAGCACTTCGTTGCGGTGGTTGGCGATGGCGACGAGCGTGCCACGCGGTGCCGCGCGCAAGGCGCTGACATGGCCCACGTCCCACGGCAGCGCCCGTGCCACACCGCCTTCGAACACGGTGATCTGCTCTTCGCCCGAAGCGTCGCTGACCGCGACGAGCGTGGCGCCGTCGGCCAGCCACTGGCCGTGGCGCAGGCGCGCGGCCGTGGGGTTCGCGCCCTCGTCGGCCACATGCTGGCGCACCGCGCCTTCCCACAGCGCCATCGTGAACAACTGGCCGCGTGCATCGATCGCCACGCTGTGCCCGGCCGGGTGCACGTGCACCGCGCCCAGGTGGTCGGCGGCCGGCACGAACTTGCGTGCGGCCTGGGTGCGGTGCGCAGGGGTTTCGATCTCGATCTGCCGCGACTGGCCACTCGCCGGGTCGAACAGCCGCAGCGCCCCGCCGTGCTGGTAGACGATGCGCTGCCCGTCGGTCTGCGCATGGCGTGCATAGAACTCTTCGTGGTCGGTGTGGCGCTGCAGATCGCTGCCGTCGGGCAGACACGAGTAGAGATTGCCCACGCCTTCGCTGTCGGACAGAAAGTAGATGCGCGCACCGAGCCACATCGGGCTCGTGATGTTGCCTTCGAGTTCTTTCATGCGGCGGAACTGGCCCGCGCCTTCGGCATCGACCCACAGGTGGCCGGCGGTGCCGCCGCGGTAGCGCTTCCAGCGCGCCGGGTCGGCGGTGTTGCGGCCGATCACGCGCCGGTTGCCGGGCCCGAACGCGAGGTGGTTCACCTGCCCGAGCGGCAGCATCTGCGGCGCGCCGCCTTCGGGTGCGATCGTGTAGGCGCGCAGGTTGCGAAAGAAGGGCTGGCCGTGCGTGCTGACGAACAGGATCTGCCCTTGCGGCGTCCAGCCGCGCACCAGCGTGTCGGGGCCGAGCCAGGTCAGGCGCTTCGCCGGGCCGCCTTCGGCCGGCATCACGTAGACCTCGGGGTGTTGCTCGTCGCGGCCGATGAAGGCGAGCCACTGGCCGTCGGGCGACAGGCAGGGCGTGGTCGGCTCCGAGAGGCCGGCGGTGAGCCGCTGTGCGGTGCCGCCGCTGGTGCTCACGCGCCAGAGGTCGTCGTCGCAGACGAAGGCGAGGGTGTCGCCCTGCAGGGTCGGGAAACGCAGGTAGGCGTGTGTGGTCATGGCTCGGCTCGTGGCTGGGGTAACGACGCGGTTCGGGGTCTCGCGGGTGGCGAGTCTTGAAGTATGCGGGGCTTTGCTCAGCCCGCGCGTTTCCACCATTCGTCGGCCAGCGATTCCTGCAACGACGCGATGAAACTGCTCACCTTCGATGGCACGAGTTTCGGCGACGGGAACACGGCATGGATCTCCTGCACCGGCAGCGCGAAGTCGGTCAGCAGCGGCTGCACAGCGCCCTGTTGCACCGAGTGATACGCCACGTACCACGGCAGGATCGCCAGCCCCATGCCGGCGCGCGTGGCTTCGAGCACGACCGAGAGGTTGTTCGAGCGCAGCGGTCCGTGCACCGGCACCGGCTCGGCCGCGCCGGTGGGTGCGCTGAAGTGCCAGCGCTCATCGCCCTGTACGCTGCTGTAGACGAGGCAGGCGTGGCGCGCCACTTCGGCCGGCGACTGCGGCGTGCCGTGCGCCTTCAGGTAGTCTGGAGAACCGACCAGCACCCACGGGTTCAGGCCGAGGTAACGCGCGCCGAGCGACGAGTCGGCCAACCGCCCCATGCGGATCGCCACGTCCACACCTTGTTCGACGAGGTTCACGTAACGGTCGTCGAAGCTCATGTCGACCGTGATCTCGGGATGCTCGCGCATGAAGGCCAATACCAGCGGCGTGAGCACGCGCCGGCCGAACGCGACCGAGGTGCTGACGCGCAGCTGGCCGCTGACCTGAGATTGCAACAGCGTGGCCAGGTTGTCGGCTTCTTCGAGCTGGTGCTGGATCGCCTTGCATTTTTCGTAGTACAGCGCGCCGATCTCGGTGGCACTGACACCACGCGTGTTGCGGTTGAGCAGGCGCGCGCCGAGCCGCGCCTCGACGGCGGCGACGTGTTTGGTGGCGGTCGGCTGCGTCACGCCCAGGTCGGCCGAGGCTTTCGAGAAGCTGCCCGTCTCGACGATGCGGACGAAGAGCTGGATGCCAGTGATGCGGTCCATGAGGCTTGTTGTTCCTTTTCCCGATGATGCCTTGGCGGCCCGGGTATTCCGCCCCGGAATAGCACTTATCGGCAGCTTGCGTTGCCGGGCAGGGGCCAACGGCCGATCATTCGATTCAAGAAATATTCAACCTCCGGAGACTCGACATGACAAAGATGAAAGCAGTGATGGCCGCCCACCTGGTCATGGAAAAGGAAGGCGTCACGCAGGCCTTCGGCGTGCCCGGCGCGGCCATCAACCCGCTCTATTCGGTGATGCGCGAGCGCGGCACCATCGCCCATGTGCTGGCACGCCACGTCGAAGGCGCTTCGCACATGGCCGAGGGTTACACGCGGGCCAAGGCAGGCAACATCGGCGTGTGCATCGGCACCTCGGGCCCGGCTGGCACCGACATGATCACCGGGCTGTATTCGGCCATCGCCGACAGCATTCCGATTCTGTGCATCACCGGGCAAGCGCCGCGCGCACGGCTCTACAAGGAAGACTTCCAGGCGGTCGACATCGAGTCGATCAGCAAGCCGGTCACGAAGTGGTCGGTGACGGTCCGCGAGCCGGCACAGGTGCCGCGCGCTTTTCAGCAAGCCTTTCACCTGATGCGCTCGGGCCGTCCCGGCCCGGTGCTGATTGACCTGCCGTTTGATGTGCAGATGGCCGAGATCGAGTTCGATATCGAATCCTATGAACCGCTTGCACCGTACAAGCCAGCGGCTACGCGCGCCCAGGCGCTGAAAGCCATAGAGATGCTGCAGGCTGCCGAGCGCCCGCTGATCGTGGCCGGTGGCGGCATCATCAATGCGGATGCATCCGAGCTGCTGGTCGAGTTTGCTGAACTGGTG
>JANYFX010000551.1 GCA_025359585.1 Rhizobacter sp.
AGGTCGGTCGTGACGGGTTGCAGGCCGAGCAGCAAGGTGATCGTCAGGACGACGACCAGCGGGGTCATCGTCGTTCGCGCTTCGCTCACAATACGCCGGGGTTCAGGCGCCACATCGCCAGCGTGAGCGCCGAGGCGAAGCCGACCCACACGAGGTAGGGCAGCATCAGCCAGCCGCAGAGCGGGCGCACGCGCCAGAAGCTGCGCAGGGTCAGCGCCACGAGCGTGAACAGCAGCAGCACTTCGGCGAAGGACGCGGCACCCCAGTGCCAGTGAAAGAAGAGCCAGGTCCACAGCGCGTTGCAGACGAGCTGCGCGCCGTACAGCCACAGCGCGGGCCGCGCCGCGACGGTGCCCAGGCGCCGCACGACCAGCGCGGCAGCGAAGAACATCATCAGGTAGAGCACGCTCCAGACCGGACCGAACACGGTGGGTGGCGGTGACCACGCTGGTTGATTCAGGCTGGCGTAGAAGGTCTTCGCATCGATCGACGCGAGCGCACCGATGCCGGCGGTGAGAAAGGTCGCGATGAAGAGCAGCGCGATGGCACCCCAGGGCGCTTGTGGGGGTGAGGATGCGGTCGAAGGCTTCATCGGCATGCTCAAACGAAGCTCTCGTCCATGCGCAGATAACGCCAGCAACCGGGTGGCAGATCACCCAGCATGACCTTGCCGATGCGCACGCGCTTCAGCCCCAGCACCTGCATGCCGACCGCTTCGCACATGCGGCGGATCTGGCGCTTCTTGCCTTGGCGCAACACGAAGCGCAACTGGTCGTCGTTGACCCATTCCACGAGCGCCGGGCGCAGCGCTTCGCCGTCGAGTTCCAGCCCGTGGCACAGCAGCGCGAGCGAGGCTTCGGGCAGGTGCTTGCCGTTGGCGGTGGCCACGCGCACGAGGTACTCTTTTTCGACTTCGCTGTCTTCGCCGATCAGTTGTTTGGCAACACGCCCGTCCTGTGTCAGCACCAGCAGGCCGACCGAATCGATGTCGAGCCGGCCGGCGGGCACGAGGCTGCGCAAATGCTCGCGCAGGAAGCGCGTGCCCGAGCGGTCTTCGTGCCACTGGTTCGCCGGTGTGACGAGCACCACCGCCGGTTCGTAGCCGTCTTCGGCCTGGCCGCTGACGAAACCGACCGGTTTGTTGACGAGCACGGTCACGCGTTGCGCCTGCTGGTAGCGTGCCTTGGCATCGACGGTGATGCGCTGGCCCACGACCACGCGCGAGCCGAGTTCCTTGACGATCTGGTCGTCGACACGCACCAGGCCGGCCGCGATCCATTCGTCGGCTTCGCGGCGCGAGGCGATGCCGAGCTCGCTCATGCGCTTGGACAGGCGCATGCTTCCGGGCACGTGCTCGGCGGGTTCGCGCTCGTAACGTTCGTCGTGGTCATCGCGATGGTCGCGCTGCTGTGGCGCAGGTGAGCGTTGCTGACGTGGTTCGGGCCGTGGTGCGCGCGGGTCGAAACGCGGGGCTGCGCGCGGATCAGCGCGTGGGTCAGCGCGCGGTTCGGTGCGCGGTGCGGCACGCCCGTCGGTGCGCGGGTTGCCGCGCGTGTCGCCACGGCGCGCGAACTCGGGCGGCGGCGCGCCGCCGAAGCGCTGGCGCAGCTGGTCTTCGTAGCGTGCATCGCGCTCGGGTGTGTCGGGCCGGGTGCGCACAGGCGGCACAGGCTGGGCGCGCGGCGGGCGGTCTTGCCGCGGCGCGGGCCGGGCGTTCTGCGGCGGCTCGTCGCGGCGCGTGAAACCGGCCGGCGGCCGGTCACCGAAACGCTGGCGCAACTGCTCCTGGTAACGGGCTTCGCGTTCGACCCGCTGCGCTTGCGCCTGGGCGAGCGTGGGGCGCTTGTTGACGCCGGCGCCCACGCCGCGAACCGGGGTGCGCTGCGGCGCCGCGGTGCCCGTCGCGGGGGAGGAGGGAGGTTTGAGCTTCAGGGTGGCCATGTGATGTCTCGCGCGTGTGGCCCCGATTGGAGCATGCGCCGCGGCTTCAGGCGCCGAGGCCGAACAGGTCGCGAAGGGCTTCCCGGTACTGCGCCTGGCCCACGCCATTGGTGCTGTAGTGCGTGCCGCCCTGCACCAGCTCGAAACGTTTGGGTGCCACCACGCGATCGAACAACGCGCGGCCGAGTTCGGGGCGGATCAGGGTGTCGGCGTCGCCGTGCACCACGAGCACCGGCAGCGTGAGGCGCGCGATTTTGGTGGCCGAGTCGAAGCGCTGCGTGATCAGCGGTGTCACCGGCAGCCAGCCCCACTTCATCGTTTCGAACACATCCGGGATCGACGTGAAGGTGCCTTCGACGATCAGGCCTTTCGCGTCGTTCACTTCGGTCGCGAGCTGCACCGCGATGGCTCCGCCGAGCGAGTGGCCGAAGATGTAGCGTGGCGTGTCCGCATGGCGCTGTCCGAGCCAGGACCACGCGGCGCGTGCGTCTTCGGCCACGCTGGCCTCCGAAGGCAGGCCTTCGCTGCTGCGGCCGAAACCGCGGTAGTCGATCGCCAGGACCGAAAAGCCGAGCGACTGCATCTGGCGAATGCGGAACGCGCTGCTCTCGACGTTGCGCCGCGCGCCGTGCAGGTACAGCAGCGCCGGCGCACGCGGGTCGGCGTTGGCGAACCAAAGCGCGTGCAGCTTGACCTTTGTGCTGTCGCTCGGCGCGCTGTACTCGATCCACACGTCGTCCATGCCCTGGGTGCGGCCGGGTTGCGACGATGCAGCGGCGCTTTGCGGCTGGAAGATCCATTGGCGCTGTTTTTCGTCGAAGCTGGCGCAGCCGATCGTGAGCGCGCCCGTGAGCAGCACGGCGACGGCGAGCCAGAGTGCGCGGGTGAGTGGTTTGGGCATCGGCAAGTGAGCGGCAGGCCGGGGTAAAAGTTCAACGCCCGCGCCAGAACAAGGCGTCGAGTTCTTTCAGCGTGATCTGGCGCCAGGTCGGCCGGCCGTGGTTGCACTGGTCGGAGCGGTCGGTGGCTTCCATGTCGCGCAGCAGCGCGTTCATCTCTTCGAGCGTGAGCTGCCGGTTGGCGCGCACCGCGCCGTGGCAGGCCATGGTCGAGAGAATCTCGTGCTGCGCGCGCTGGATCACCGTGCTCGCTTCGTACTGCGCCAATTCGGCCAACACGCTGCGCGCGAGTTCGACCACGTCGCCACCGGCGAGCGCTGCCGGGCGCGCCCGCACCGCGAGCACGCTGGCCGAGAGCGGGGCCACGTCGAGGCCGAGTGCGAGCAGGTTGTCGGCCTGCGCTTCGGCGGTTGCGATCTCTTGTGCCGTGGCCGCGAAGGTGGCCGGGATCAGCAGCGGCTGGCTTTCGATGGCTGCGGACCCGAGACTTGTCTTGAGCCGCTCGTAGACGATGCGCTCGTGTGCTGCATGCATGTCGACGATGACGAGGCCCTGGTCGTTTTCGGCCAGCACGAACACGCCGGCGATCTGCGCGATGGCGCGGCCGAGCGGCCAGCTCGGGGCGTCGGCGTCAAAGGTCGCCGCAGTCAAGGGCGTTGGCGGTACCGCCGCAGCAACAGCCCACGCACCGTGCCGTTCCTGAACGCCGAGCGGCGAGGCCATCGGCTGGCCGTAGAGCAGCGCCGTCTGTTGCAGGCCGAGCGGCGCCTGGCGTGCCGCGTCGAAGCGGCCACCCGAGGCCACGGGCCACAGCGCCGGCGCGGCGGGCACAGCGGCCGCGCCGGCACCGGCCTGCGGCACCGCGAGCGTCGCTTCGACCGCGCGCCGAACCGCCTGGTGCACCTCGCGTGAGTCGCGAAAGCGCACCTCGATCTTGGTCGGGTGCACGTTCACGTCGACGCGGTCGGGTGCGATCACGATGAACAACACGTAGGCCGGCTGGCGTCCCCCGTGCAGCACGTCTTCGTAGGCCGAACGTGCGCCGTGCGCGATCAGCTTGTCGCGCACGTGCCGGCCGTTGACGAACACGTACTGCTGGTCGGCCCGGGTGCGCGCCGCTTCGGGCGTGCCGGCGCGGCCGCTCACGCGCAACACGCCGAGGTCGAGCGCGAGTTCGCGGCTCTGCGCCATGAACTCGGCGCCGAGCACGTCGGTGACGCGCTGCACCGCCGTGGCCTTGCGCCACTGCTGCACCAGCTTGCCTTCGTGCCAGACCGCGAAGCCCACGTCGGGCCGGGTGAGCGCGTGGCGGCGCACGGCTTCCACACAATGCGCCAGCTCGGTGCTCTCGGTCTTCAGGAACTTGCGCCGCGCGGGGGTGCTGAAGAACAGCTCGCGCACCTCGACGCTGGTGCCCACGCCGCGCGCTGCAGGCACGAGTTCGCCCGAGCGCGCGTCGAGCCGCTGCGCGTGCGCGGCCTCGGGGGTGCGGCTGGCAAGCGTCACTTCGGCGATCGAGCTGATTGCGGCCAGCGCTTCGCCGCGAAAGCCCATCGTCGCCACGCCTTCGAGCTCGGGCAGCGAAGCGATCTTGCTGGTGGCGTGGCGGCGCAAGGCCAGCGCCAGCTCGGGGGCAGGAATGCCATGGCCGTCGTCTTCGACCACGATGGCCCGAATGCCGCCACCGACCAGCTTGACGGCGATCTCGGTGGCGCCGGCGTCTAGCGCGTTGTCGACCAGTTCACGAACCACCGAGGCCGGCCGCTCGACGACTTCGCCGGCAGCGATCTGGCTGATCAGCTCATCGGGCAGCTCGCGGATCGGGCGGCGCGGGGGCGCTTGAAACAAGGCGTTCATCAACGCATTGTAGAAAGTGCCCCAAAGGCCGTTGTGATGTCACACGAGTGGCCTTTGTGAGCGTGGCGGCGGTGGCGCCGGCGGGCCGGGATCGGTTAGCTTCAAGCTCCGGCCATCCCGCTCGATCCGAATGACCACGACCTCCGCTTCCCAAGACATCGCCGAGGCCGAAAGCCCGGCCTTCCTGCACGCCGTGGCCGAGCTGGCGCAGCGGCGCCCGGTGGTGGCTTCCCGTGCGGTCTACAACCTGCAGGGCAACAAACTGCTCGACGGCGGCGCCAGCCTCGACGCGGGCGTGTACGCCAAGCTGCTGTCGCAGCCGCTGGCGATGCGGCTCGACGAATGCGTGACCACCGAAGCGGCGATCGATTCCGCCGGCTTGCGCAAAGCCGCTGTAGCCGCCATGCGCAGCCTGCCCTTTTTTGCCGCGATGGCGCCCGACGATGCGTCGCGCGATGCATTGCTCGACGCCGTGGCCGCGATCCCGCTGCCGGCACCGGTCGCCTTCCAGCTCACGCTGGCGCGCGAGACCAGCTTCGAGCAGTTCGACCACGGTGTGCTGATGGCCTTGTTGTGCGCCCACCTGGTGCGCGACGCGGGCGCCTCGGCCGCCGAGATGGCCGCCGCTGCGGCCGCCGGCCTGTTGCACGACCTGGGCATGCTGCACATCGACCCGAGGCTGTTGCAGGCCGGCCACCGCCTCAGCGGTGACGAGCGCCGCCCGCTCTACGCGCACCCGGTCACGTCGGCGATGCTGGTCGATCGTTTCGAGGTTTACCCGCAGCAGGTGACGCGCGCCATCATCGAGCACCACGAACAGCTCGATGGCTCGGGCTACCCGCAAGGCCTGGCGGGCACCGCCATCAGCCCGCTCGGGCGGGTGCTGTCGCTGGCCGAAGTGGTGACCGCCATGTTCGACGGCAAGCGCCAGTACCCCGAGCAGCGTGTTTCGCTGATGCTGCGCATCAGCCCGCGCCGTTTCGACGCCGCCGGCGTGGCCGCGGTGCAGCGTTTGCTGGCCACGCTGCCGGCGCCGGTCGACGAGCCCGGCCCGGGCGTCGCCGAATCGGTGCAGCGCCTGCAACTGCTGGCCGGCCTGCTGGCCGAGTGGCACGACGCGCTCGACCAGACCACGCCCGACCTCGACGAGGCCAGCCGCGATGTGCTGCGCTCCGTCGCCGAGCAGGCCGAGAGCCTGCAAAGCATGCTCTTCGATGCCGGCATCACGGCCGAGCAGCTCGGCATGCTGACCAGCGACGCCGAGAGCGACCCGGCCCTGCGCGTCGAGCTCTGGGCCCTGGCGCAAGAGCTGCAATGGAACCTGCTCGCCAGCGCCCACCAGTTGCGCCGGCGCTGGGAAGGGTTCGACGCGGCGCAGCCGATTCCCGAGGCGCTGACGGCCTGGGGCGACACCGTCTGGGCGCTCGACCCGCTCGTCTGAGGGCAGCGGCAGGGGCGCTGCGAGGCGGGGCTCAGATGCTGCGCAGCCATAATCGCGCCGCATGGAAATCGTTCACTTCGTTCTCGACTTCATCCTGCACGTCGACGTGCACCTCGCGACCTTCGTGCAGACCTACGGCGCCTGGGTCTACGCGCTGCTGTTCCTGATCATCTTCGTCGAGACCGGTGTGGTCGTGATGCCGTTTCTGCCCGGTGACTCGCTGCTGTTCGTGGTCGGTGCGCTGTGCGGCGCGGGGTTGATGAACCTTCCGCTCGTGATCGCGCTGCTGATCGCGGCCGCGATTCTCGGCAACCAGAGCAATTACGCGATCGGCCGATTCTTCGGACCGAAGGTGTTCCAGTGGGAGAACTCGCGCTTCTTCAACAAGGCCGCGTTCGACCAGGCCCACGCGTTCTACGAGAAGTACGGTGGCGTCACGATCATCGTGGCGCGCTTCATGCCGTTCCTGCGCACCTTCGCGCCCTTCGTGGCCGGCGTGGCGCAGATGACGCGCAGCAAGTTCACGTTCTTCGATGTGACCGGCGGCGTGTTGTGGGTCGGTGGCGTCACGCTCGCGGGTTACCTGTTCGGCAACATCCCGTGGGTCAAGGCCAACCTCGACAAGATCATCTGGGGCGCGATCTTCCTGCCAGGCCTGCTGGTGCTGTTCGGCGCCTGGCGGGCGCGCCGCAAGCAGACTGGCTGAGCGCGAAGTCGGCCGCCGCTGCAGAATGCAACATCGAAAAATCGCTGGAGTCGGTCATGTTCAAGCGCTGGGTGGGGCAAGGGCTGGTGGCAGCGGTTGTGTGTGCTGCGCTGCTGGCGGTGACGGCGCATGCCGAAGGTGTCACCGCCGCTGACGGTCGTGCCGTGCGTACTGTGGTCGAGGCGCAGCTGAAGGCCCTTGCCGACGACCAGGCCGAGCAGGCCTTCTCTTACGCCGCACCCGCCATACGCCAGCAATTCGGCGACGCCCAAGTCTTCATGGCCATGGTGCGCCAGAGTTATGGGATGTTGATTCGCCCGCGCTCGGTCAGCTACTTTCGCCCCGAGGGCGCGGACGGCGTGGTCACGCAGGGCGTGCAGTTCCGCGATGCCGAGGGGCGGCTGTGGCGCGCGGTGTACGAACTGCAGCGCAAGAGCGACAAGCGCTGGCGCATCAACGGGTGCGCCGTGGCGCCGGGTGACGAATCGTCGATCACCTGAGTCCGAGTGTGATGCCACACGCCACAGCGTCCCCCTTCAACCTGCGCATCGCCGATCACGTGCTCGACGATCTGCGCAGCCGGCTGGCGCAGACCCGCTGGCCCGACGAACCCCCGGACGAGCCGCCCTGGCGCAGCGGCACCAGCGTGGCCTACATGCAGGCGCTGGTCGACCACTGGCGCACGGGCTTCGACTGGCGCGCCCAAGAGGCAGCGCTGAACCGCTTTGCGCAGTATTCGGTGCCGCTGGCAGGCATCGATGTGCACTTCATCCACGAGCAAGGCAAGGGCCCGGCGCCGCTGCCGCTGCTGTTGTCACACGGCTGGCCCGGCTCGGTGTTCGAGTTCCGCCGCCTGATCCCGATGTTGACCGACCCCGCGGCTTTCGGCGCCGACCCCGCCGATGCGTTTACCGTGGTCGCGCCCTCGCTGCCCGGCTACACGCTGTCGTTCCGGCCCGGGCAGCCGCGTTTCGGCGTGGAAGAAATTGCCGACGTTTTTGCCGAGCTGATGACCGGTGTTCTGGGCTATCCGCGCTTCGCCGCGCAGGGTGGCGACTGGGGCTCGTTCATCACCTCGCGGCTGGGCTACCGGTACGCCGAGCAAATCGTCGGCATCCACCTCAACCTGCTGGCGCTGCGGCGTGATCCGACCATGCTGCAGAACCCGACCGACGAAGAGCGCCGCTTCCTCGGCGAGCTGAATCTTTTCCTGAAGGACGAAACCGGGTACCAGTGGATCCAGGGTACGCGGCCGCAGACGCTCGCTTTCGGCCTCACCGATTCACCGACCGGCCTCGCGGCCTGGATCGTCGAGAAGTTTCGCAGCTGGAGCGACTGTGGTGGCGACCCGGCGAACGCGATCTCGCGCGACGACATGCTGGCGAACATCACGCTCTACTGGGCCACGGGCGCCATCGGTTCGTCGTTCTGGCCGTACCACGCGCGGCTGAACCGGCCCTGGCCGGTGCCGCCTGGCGCGACGGTGGATGTGCCGATGGGCTACACCGAATTCCCGCGCGAGATCCTGCGCCCGCCGCGTTCGGTTGCCGAGCGCATGTACAGCGACATCCGGCGCTGGACGACGCAGAAGAAGGGCGGTCACTTCGCCGCGATGGAACAGCCCGAAGCGCTGGTACACGAGATTCGCGAGTTCTTCCGGCCCCTGCGCCGGTAGGCTGGCGCGGCAAAGGTGCGTGCGGGCGGGCTTACGCGCTTCGCTGGAGCGGTCGTCGCTGCGCGCCGACTTCCCTGCGATGCTCGGTCTCGTGGCCCCGTCGCAGAACTCGCTTCATTCGCTGCGCTCACTGCACTCAAACAGCTGCGACGAGTCAGTTGTTGATGCGCGCTGCGCGCGCGGCCACAAGCCCTGCGCTTCTCGGCGCTCCAGAGGCGCGCTCCAGCCTGCCCGCACGCGCCTTTGCTGGGACGTCTTTGCTTGTCCGACGATAAGAGAAAGAGGTGCCAGAGCGGCAGGCGGAAACCGGCGGGCGGCGATTTCTGCCACAGCATGAGCCGCCCGCCGGTTGCCGCCTGCCGTGACGCGCCCAGCTTGCGAGGCGGCTCATCGGCCACCCCACGAACACGGAACAGCATCACCCGGAACGAAGCGCTGCGACGTTGCGCACAGCAGGCCCAAATGCGAGTCGCCCGCGCTTCGCAGCCTCGCAGGCGATCTTGTTTCAGCGACTCAGCGCAGGTTGCCCGTGTGCCCGAGCGAATAGCGCCCAGGCTGCGGCCACACCGTCAGGCCGTGCGGCTCACGGCCGACCTTGACCTTGTCGACGGCGCCTGTGGTGGTGTCGAAGCGGTAGACCACGTTGTCGTAGCGGCCCGAGAGCCACAGGTACTTGCCATCGGCGCTGACGTTGCCCATGTCGGGGCTGCCGCCACCTTCGATCGGCCAGGTCTTCAGCACCTTCGCCGTGGCGAAGTCGATCACCGACACGCTGCCCGGCCCACCCGGTTTGCCATGGATCAGGTTGCTGCCACGGTTGGCCACATACAGGCTCTTGCCGTCGCGGCTCGGGTACAGGCCGTGCGCGCCGACGCCGGTGGCGATGAAGCCGGTCTGCTTCAGCGTTTCGCCATCGACCACGTGCACACCGTCGGCCATCATGTCGGCCACGTAGAGCGTCTTGCCGTCGGGTGAAGCGCGCACGTCTTGCGGCATGCCGGGCGTGGTGCAGATCTCGGCGCCGAGCTGGCTCGGGTCGGGCACCTTGCGTGGCTTCTTGCCGGGCTTGGCGATCAGGGCGAGTGCGTCGGGCCGGTTGAAGTACTGGCTCAGTTTCAGTGTGCCGAGCACCTTGCGGTTGACCAGATCGATCTTCGTGATCGAGCCGTTGAACTCGCAGGTGAAAAACGCGACGCGGCCGTCGATGGAGAAGTCGGCGTGGTTGATGCCACCGCAGTCGGGTGCGGCGATCGAGTACTTCAGCGCCATCGTGCGCGGGTCGCGGAAGTCGAGCCGCTTGTGGGCCTCGGCGACGACGATCGCGAACTGCCCGTCGGGCGACCAGTACATGTTGTACGGGTCGTCGACCATGACCTGCGCGCCGGGCTTGCCGGTGAGTGGGTCGATCGGCGTCAGGCTGCCGTCGGTGCGGCCTTCGGCGTTGTTGGCGACCCAGAGTGTCTTCAGGTCCCACGAGGGCACGACGTGCTGCGGGTTGATGCCGACCGGAAAGGTGGTGAGCACTTTCAGCGTGGCAGGGTCGATCACCGAGACGGTGTTGGCGCCGCGGTTGGGCACGTAGACCCGCTCGAGTGCGCCGGCCACGTTGGGGCTGAAGCGGCCCGCGCCGATCTCGCTGTAGAGGTTGTTCGCGTCGGCCACCGGCGGCATGCCGGGCACGGTGGCGACGAGGGCAGCAGGCTTGGGCGCGGGCGTCGCGCTTGCAGCGGGGCTCGTCTGTGCGGTCGCCCACCAGGCCAGCAGGGCGCCACCCGCGAGCACGGTCGCGGCGGCAATGGTTCGGGTCTTGCTCAAGGGCGGTCTCGGAGTTCTTTCAACGGCGGATTATCGAAGCAAACCCGCGCGCTTCAGTGACGTGGCGCAACAGCGAGCCGAATCGCTGCAACCGTGTGTGACACGATCAGATCGAGGCCGGCCTGGCCGAGCGCGGCGCTGGCACCACGCGGGTCGCCCGTCACGCCGAGGGCGGGGCCTTCGCGCGCCGCGAGTGCGAACTGCTCGGGGCGCACGCCGCCGGGG
>JANYFX010000562.1 GCA_025359585.1 Rhizobacter sp.
CAGAAAGGAAAACGGAGCGCAGAGGACGCGGAGAGCGCAGAGCACACAGAGAGATTCGTTTTTCTTTCTTCCTCTAGTTCCAGCGGCCCACGGTGTTCGAACAGCACACGGTGTTCGAGAACCTGGAGCTGGCGATGAAGATGGACAAGCGCGTGCGGCCGACCTTGTTCGCGCGCCTCAATTCCGAGCAGAAGGACCGGATCGCGCAAACTTTGCGGCTGATCCGGCTGCACGGCGAGGAGTCGCGCTTGGCAGGCTTGCTGTCGCACGGGCAGAAGCAGTGGCTCCTGCATCAACAACATGCCGATCTCGAGCCATTGTTTCTGGCCGTGCGAGAGCAAACCGGCGACACGCTGCGCGCTGTCTTTCAGGTGGATCAGCGTCAGCATCGCGCCGATGCGGTCGAGCTGCTCGCCGTTCAAACGGAAGAACATCGACGAGCGCACACCGCGGTCGGCCTTCAGCGCCAGCTCCAGGTTCTCGAACACGCTCAGGTGCTCGAACACCGTGGGCTTCTGGAACTTGCGGCCGATGCCGATCGAGGCGATCTCGTTCTCGCGCATGCGCAGCAGGTCGATGGTCGAGCCGAAAAACGCCTTGCCGAGATCGGGCCGGGTCTTGCCGGTGATCACGTCCATCATCGTCGTCTTGCCGGCGCCGTTCGGGCCGATGATGCAGCGCAGCTCGCCGGCGCTGATGGAAAGCGACAGTGCGTTCAAGGCCTTGAAGCCGTCGAAGCTCACTGTTATGTCGTCGAGGTACAGGATCGCGCCGTGGGTCACGTCGAGTGCGCCGGGAACGTGCACGCGCGAGTAGCTGGTTTCGCGACCGCCCGACTTGCTGACCGCCGACGCGATCTTCAATTCGTGTTCGACACGCGCCTGCGCGCCGGCTTTCATCAGATCCGGCGTCATGAGCTTTCCTTCTTGCGCTTGAGCAAGCCGATGATTCCCTGCGGCAGGAAGATCGTCACCGCAATGAACAGCGCACCGAGAAAGTACAACCAGAATTCCGGGAAGGCCTGCGTGAACCAGCTCTTCGCACTGTTGACAAAAAACGCGCCGACGATCGGCCCGATCAGCGTGCCGCGCCCGCCGACCGCGGCCCAGATCGCGATCTCGATGCTGGCCGCCGGCGACATTTCACCCGGGTTGATGATGCCGACCTGCGGCACGTAGAGCGCGCCCGCCACACCGCACATCACCGCCGAGATCACCCAGATCGCGAGCTTGTAGTGCAAGGGGTTGAAGCCAGTGAACATGACGCGCGTCTCGGCGTCGCGGATCGCCTGCAACACGCGGCCGAACTTGCTGCCGACGAGCCAGCGCGCCATCAGAAAGAAGCCGATCAGCGTGCAGCCGGTGATCACGAAGAGTGTCATGCGCATGGAGGGCGTGGCGATCGGCACGCCGAGAATGCGCTTGAAGTCGGTGAAGCCGTTGTTGCCGCCGAAGCCGGTCTCGTTGCGGAAGAACAGCAGCATCGCGGCGTACGTCATCGCCTGCGTGATGATCGAGAAATACACCCCCTTGATGCGCGAGCGGAACGCGAAGTAGCCGAACACGAACGCGAGCAGCCCCGGCACCAGCACGACCAGCAGCATCTGCGCGATGAAGGAATCGCTGAACGCCCAGGCCGCCGGAAATTCCTTCCAGTTCAGGAACACCATGAAGTCGGGCATGGGCAGGCGGTACTGGCCGTCGCTGCCGATCTGGCGCATCAGGTACATGCCCATCGCGTAACCGCCGAGTGCGAAGAACACGCCATGGCCGAGCGAGAGGATGCCGGTGTAACCCCAGATCAGGTCCATCGCCAGCGCGCAGATTGCGTAGCACATGATCTTGGCGATCAGCTGCACCGCGTATTCCGACAAGTGGAAAACGCTGCCTTCGGGCACCACGAGGTTCATGACCGGCACGAGCACGGCCACAACGACGATCGCAACGAAGACCGCACTCCAGCTCTTGCCGGTGAGCAGGCCCTTCGAGGGAATGGTGATCGGCACCGGGGTCGGCAAAACGGCACTCATGCTTCAGCACTCCGACCCTTCATCGCGAAGATCCCTTGCGGTCTCTTCTGGATGAAGATCACGATGAACACGAGCACCATGATCTTCGCGAGCACGGCCCCCTGCCAGCCTTCGAGCAGCTTGTTCAGCACGCCCAGGCCGATGGCGGCATAGACCGTTCCGGCCAGTTGGCCGACGCCGCCCAGCACGACGACCGTGAACGAGTCGACGATGTAACTCTGGCCGAGGTCGGGCCCGACATTGCCGACCTGCGACAGCGCACAACCCGCCAGGCCGGCGATGCCCGACCCGAGCGCGAAGGCATAGGTGTCGATGCGCGCGGTGTTCACGCCCATGCAGGCCGCCATCTTGCGGTTCTGCGTCACGCCGCGCACGAACAGGCCGAGCCGCGTGCGTGCGATCAGCGCCGAAACACCGGCCAGCACCAGCAGCGCGAACGCGATGATCGCGATGCGGTTGTAGGGCAGCGTCAGGTTGCTCATCGCCGCCACGCCGCCCGACAACCAGGCCGGGTTTTCGACCGGCACGTTCTGCGCACCGAAGAGCGTGCGCACGGCCTGCTGCAGCACGAGGCTGATGCCCCAGGTGGCCAGCAGCGTTTCGAGCGGCCGGCCGTACAGCCAGCGGATCACGCTTCGTTCCAGCACCGCACCGACCAGCGCCGCAGCGAAGAAGGAGGCGGGGATCGCGAGCAGCACGTAGTAGTCGAACGCACCCGGCAGGTAGGCGCGGAACAAATTCTGAATCACGTAGGTGGCATAGGCACCGATCATCATCAACTCGCCGTGGGCCATGTTGATCACGCCCATCAGGCCGTAGGTGATCGCGAGCCCGAGCGCCACCAGCAGCAGGATCGAACCGAGGCTGATGCCGGTGAAGATCACGCCGAGCCGTTCGCCCCAGGCGAGACGCCCTTCGATGGTTTTCAGAGCGACGCCGATCGCGGCCTTCACATCGGCTTCGGTCTCGACCTTCTGGCGGTCGAGCAGCAGCGTCTTGGTGGCGGGCGTGCCGGTCGCGCCGAGCGCCGTGGCGGCTTCCAGGCGCTTGGCCTTGTCGGCGCTGCCCAGCAGCATCGCCGAGCGCACGTGTTCGAGCGCCTGCTTGATGGCCGGCACCTGCTCGGCCGCGTAGGCTTTTTCGATCAGCGGCAGCTTGGATTCGCTGGGGTCGCCCTGCAGCGTCTTCACCGCTTCGGCGCGCACCTTGGCGTCGGGGGAGAAGAGCTTGATCGAGGCCAGCGCCGCGTCGAGCTCGCCGCGCATCTCGTTGTTGTTGATCACGTCTTCGGCGCTGTCGGGCACCGCCACTTCAGCGCCCGTGACCGGGTCGTAACCCTTGCCGTCCTTCATCACGAAGATGGCGCTGTCGGTGAACTTGATCGCGTCGTCCGACATCGCCTGGATCAGGGCGACGGTCTTTTCGTCGGCACCGGCCAGCACCTCGTTCAGCGCGGCGATGCGCGTTTCGGCTTCGCCGGCAACGAGTGCACGCGCGTGCTGTGGCGTGAGCGCCAGCGCGGGGGCGCTGAGCAGCATCGCCGCAAGCAGCAAGGCCAACCAGCGAAAAGGCGAACGTGAAAGCATGAGAGTGAAAGCGCGAACTGCGCAGGAGGCTGTCGAGGCGGAGCGCACCACGAACGGCACGCTCCACCGCGGCCTCTCCCCTGCGAACGCGGGAGAGAGGTTCGGTGCTGCTTACTTCTTCGCCATCATGTCGGGCTCGTCCTTCTTGCCCTTGTTCTCGGGAATGAACGGGCTCCACGGCTGGGCCTTGACCGGGCCGGGCGTCTTCCAGACCACGTTGAACTGACCGTCGGCCTTGATCTCGCCGATGA
>JANYFX010000625.1 GCA_025359585.1 Rhizobacter sp.
TCTGGAAGCGCTCAGCTCCCTTTGCATCGCCCTGCCCTCGCAGAACGTCGGCACAGCCCGCAAAAAACGCCTTGACCTGGTTGAACACGGGTCAGCTGCTTGACCCGCGTGACGGGATTGCGGCGACGACGTTTTACGACCAGGTCAAGGCGTTTTTTGCGGGCTGTGCCGACGTTCTGCGAGGGCAGGGCGAAGCAAAGGGAGCTGAGCGCTTCCAGAAAGCCAGCACGCACTGGATGCGGCATTCGCACGCCAGTCATGCGATCGCTAGCGGAATGCCCATCGAGATCGCCCAGCAGAACTTGGGGCATGCGTCGCTGGCCACCACGACGGTCTACGTCACCACGGAGAGGCGCCGTCGAATGAAGGCCGTGGAGGTCTTCTGGAAGCGGTAGCGTCGCTTTTGCGTGGTTCTGCCGAGGACTCTCTGCCGACATCAAAGCTAGGGCATCGGTCCCGCGCACCCAGCCTTCTCAGAATTTTCACGATGGCGCTTGGTTGTGCGTCAGCGGCTTGCCGCGACCACAAGGCGGTCGTGAGTGCTATTTGTCGATGGGCGGCACAGGGTGGTTGCCGTACCTGTTGCCGTTGCGAATGGTGCCGTCCAATCGATGAATCACGACCGTTCGTTTTCTGCACGCTCATCGCGGCGAGGTGACATCACCGGCGAGTCGACGTCGGCGCGCTCGTTCACGAGATGCTGCAGGACAATCACCTGAACGGCCGAGGACGACATCAAGCCGCACCGGTCAGGGCAGTCCACACACCCATAGATCACGAAATCCTAATTAAGAACGACTCGACCACACGCCCTTTCCTAATGAGGACATAACCGCTGCCACCCTCAAGCGGATTCCACTGGGTGTCCGGCGTGCTGAACGGAACAACGCAATCACCACTGCGAATTTTACCTTTAAATTTCCGCCAGCTCTCGTTCGAGTATCCAAATATCCTACTGACACTCCTCCCATCTACAAGGATTGTTGTGCGATATTTCTCTTCAATACTTTTAATCGACTCTCTGTCCTGAAGGGAAAACTTTGATCCAATTTCAGCTTGCGCCTTTGAGATGTCACAGGCGGATGCAGTGGGCAATTGAACAAAGAACAAAAATATCAATGCTACGACCAAAGATGGCGTATATTTCGTCATTTTTCTATCTTTCTAACATAAGCATCGCCCCATTCTCTTCGATACGGCTCTGCATAATATTTATACATAAAAATATTCTCAAATCGAAGTGCAGGACCTTCATATGCATCAGGATTCAAACGATAGTCGCTTCCTGACCCTTGAGTTGCGTGAAAGGCTTCATGCGCAAGAACACGAACAAGATTAAAGCCTTGGTAGCTTGGACGCCTAGAGTCCAATAAATCATATGATTCAGAAGGCAATCTGTCCCATTCTGATGGAGCGGCGGTTCTGTACTCCATCAAAAGTATTCTCGGATTCACATAAATAGTCTTACTGAAATCTTCATAGCCAGTATTTCCTGTTGTCGTCTTGACGGTCAGTGTTCCTGAAAGCCTCTCAATTTGCACAATCTCCGGTATTAGTCGAACACGTTTCCATGTCTCCTGCAAAGCTCCATCAAATGTCGTACCCGATCCACCCCCTGCCGCTCCAGAGTTTGTAGTTCCTGTTAGACCGAATCTAACGTTGGCGACTCCCCAAGACTCTGGATAACTCCCGTCGGTACTCCAGACTTCGCAAGAGTATGTTCCACAAATCGTTCTGCCGTCAGGGTCTCGATATTTGTATGGATTATTTGCCGCATAATCGTAGCGATTGAAGCTCTTCCCCGTATTCGCATCCGTCGTGACCGGATCAATACTCATAAACCTCGTTGCAATCGGATCGTAGTACCGCTGCTGCATGTACACCAACCCTGTGTCCGGATCATTCACATGCCCTGTGAACCCAATACTCCAAGGAACAGTACCTGCCGCCGTCCTGCCATAAGCCTCATACGACGTGCGCCCCAGCAAATTCGCGAGGCTGTCGGACCGTGCAACGGGGCTGCCGAGCGCGTCGGTATGTAAGAACTGCTTCCCGTAGCTACCGTCTTCGGCTATCGCCTTACCGCCCAGGTACACATACCGCGTGAATCGAACCGTCATGCCCTGCTGATCATTCGCATAAAGGAGCTGCCCACTCTGGCTGTACACCTGAAGCTTGCTGACACCGTTGGTTCCCGCCACCAACACCCTTCGGCCCAATCCGTCGTAGACATAGTTCGCCAGGTTGTTGGCAAGTACGAGGCGATTGCCCTGATCGAAGTAGAAGCCTTGCGTGCCACGGCCGTTGACGTTGCCCTG
>JANYFX010000627.1 GCA_025359585.1 Rhizobacter sp.
TGCTCGACGACCTCGCGCCGCGCGGCACGCCGGCGCGCGCCGCCACGATCAACCTGCACAAGTCGTTCGGCATCGTGCTGGGTGTCTTGATCGTGCTGCGGCTGGTGTGGCGCCTGCGGCATCGACCACCCGCCTGGCCGGCCGTGATGTCGGCCAACCAGCAACGCGCTGCAACACTCGGCCACCGCGCGCTCTACGCCTGCATGCTGCTGATGCCGCTGTCGGGTTATGTCGCTTCCAACTTCAGCAAACACGGCGTGAAGTTCTTCGGCAGCGCGCTCAAGCCCTGGGGGCCCGACCTGCCGCGCGTCTACGATTTTTTCAACGCCATTCACGTGGCCACCGGCTTCGTTTTCGCCGCGCTGATCGTGGGCCACGTGGCGATCGCGCTCAAACATGCGCTCATCGATCGCGACGGGGTTTTCTCGCGAGTTCTTCCGTAGTCTTCAACAAGGTTTTCATGTCGTTTCAACACACCCTTCTCGCCGCCGCGCTGTGCGTGCTGGCACCGCTTGCCGCGCTGGCGGCGCCGTTCGCCTACGTGCCCAACGAAGGCTCGGCCACGCTCAGCGTGATCGACACCGCCACCGACCAGGTGGTCGCCGAGATCCCGGTCGGCAAGAAGCCGCGCGGCACCGTGATCAGCCTCGACGGCAAGACCGCCTACGTGAGCGACCAGCCGAACAACCAGCTCGTGATGGTCGATCTGGTGGCGCGCAAGGCCGCCGGCAACATCGCACTCGGCGAGTCACCCGAAGGCGTGGGCATGTCGCCCGACGGCCGCTGGGTGGCGGCAGCGGTCGAAGAAACCAACGACGTGGCCTTCATCGACACGCGCACCAACAAGAAGAGCTTCGTCGTCAAGGTGCGTGGCAAGAACCCCGAGCACGCGGTGTTCTCGCCCGACGGCAAGTTCGTGTTCGTCAGTGCCGAAGAGGGCGAAGCGGTCAACGTGATCAACTTCGCCACACGCAAGGACGTGGCGCAGATCCCGGTCGGTGCGCGGCCGCGTGGCATCGGCTTCTCGATCGACGGCAAGCAGGCCTTCGTTGCGGCGGAAAACTCGAACGAGGTCTACGTGATCGACGCCGTCAAGTTCGTCGTGCTGACGACGATCAAGGCCGGCCTGCGCAGCAACGGCATCAGCGTGCACCCCGACGGCAAGCGGGTGTTCGTGTCGAACGGCGGTGACGCGAGCGTTTCGGTGATCGACATCGCCAGCGGCAGCATCACCGCGACCATCGGCGTCGGCCAGCGGCCCTGGAACATGGCGCTCACGCCCGACGGCAAGAAACTCTACGTGGCCTGCGGCCGCGCCGGCGTGGTCTCGGTGATCGACACCGAGAGCAACACCAAGCTGACCGACATCGCGGTCGGCAAGCTGCCGTGGGGTGTGGTGATCCGGTAGTGCAGGCCTCGGCCCGGCCGCAGCGCGCGGGCCCAGCCACCGCCTGGCGCCGCGCAGTCTACGGAGGCGGCTGCGGTTCTTCAATGCGCGCTGCCAGGCAACGCATCAAGGTCAGTTGACCGGGTCGTCTTCCGCCAGCAGAACTTTCGCTCGGGCGGGCACGCCCGGGAGCGGCCCGTGCGAAGTTCATGCGGTGGGTCGCGGAGCGGGTCAGCTCTCTTTTCGGCCACGCGTGCCTACGCCTGAGTATTATTTTTGCAATATTTGCAGATTTGGAAATTCACCGACAAAGTCACCCGCTGCCAGGGCTCGTGCGGTACTGGCGTTGTGGCGGCGTCGCGCCGGTTTTTGCCGGGTGCGCCCATGCATACTCGGCGCTGACCATGGCCTCGAGCACGCCCTGCTGACCGGATGAAAGCCGCCCTGCCCCTGCGTTCCCGCCTGGCGCTGCTGGTGCTGGTGGCGGCGTTGCCGCTGATCGCGCTGGTGGTCTTCAACATCGTCAACCACGCGCGGCTCGAATCGGCGCAGGCCGCCGAAGAGGCACTGCACTCGGCGCGCGCCGTGGCCGAACAGACCGGGCAGCGACTGCAGCGTGCACGCGCGGTGCTCGCGTGGGTGGCGCAGCGGCCGAGCGAAAACCTGCTCGACGAACAACGCTGCGACCCGGTGTTCGGCGCTTTCGGCGGCTTGTTCCCCGAGTACACCAACCTGCTCACGGTGCGCCGCGACGCCAGCCGTGCCTGCAGCGCCGTTCGGCCGCCGCCGACCGCACCGCAGAAGGTCGACGCCTCGCTCTACCTCGACGCCACGCTCGCTTCGGGCCGGTTCACACTCGGCGGGGTGATACGCGGCGCATTCACCGGGCGCTGGATCCTGTTCGTCGCCCATCCCCTGCCCGCCGATGCGGCGGGCGCCGTGCCCGGCGTGGTGGCCTTGTCGATCGATCTGGCGGGCCTGCGCCTGATCACCGACACCGACACCCTGCCGGCCGGCGCCAGCGCACAGCTCGTCGGCGCCGACGGCCTGGTGCTGGCGAGCAGCGTCGAGCCGGCCCGGCTGATCGGCAGCAAACTCGATGGCACGCCGTGGCTGTCGTTGCTGGCTGCCGGCGAGACGAAGAGCGGCCCGTCGCGAAACGCGCAGGGTGTGGAACACATCTACGGCGTGGTGCCGGTGGCTGGCACACCCTGGCACGTGGCGGTCGGCATTCCCGTCGACGAAGTGATGGCGCCGGTGCGTGAGCGCGCCTTGATCAGCAGCGTGGCGGCGCTGCTCGCACTGGCCACCGGCATCGCGCTGGCCCTGTGGACGGCACGCCGCACGGCGCGGCCGATCGAGGCGATCGCCGCACTGACGCAGCGGGCCACGCATGCACCCGCCTTGCTGGCCAGCGATCTGCAAGCGCCCGACCTCGCCTCGGCCCCGCCCGAACTGCGCGCGCTCGGCCAGGACATTCACGCCATGCTGGCCGCACGCGATGCAGCGCAACGTGAACTGCGCGCGAACGAACAAAGCCTGTCGATCACGCTGAACTCGATCGGCGACGCCGTCATCGCCACCGACCGCGAAGGCCGCATCGCGCGCATGAACGCTACCGCCGAACGCCTGACCGGCTGGGCCCTGCCCGACGCGGCCGGCCGGCCGCTGACGCAGGTTTTCCGCATCGTTCATGCACGCACCCGCGAGCCCGCCACCGACCCGGTGCAACAGGTGCTCGAACATGGCCAGGTCGTGGGCCTGGCGAACCACACCGCGCTGCTGGCGCGCGACGGACAGGAGTACCAGATCGCCGACAGCGCAGCACCGATCCGCAACGAGGCCGGCACGATCGAAGGCGTGGTGCTGGTGTTCAGCGACGTGACCGAGGCCTACCGCGTGCGCAGCGAGCTGGAGCAAAGCCGTGAGCGGCTCCAGACCGTGATCGACAACCTCACCGAAGGCCTGATCGTGCACAGCGGCGACGCCAAGGTGCTCGAGTGGAACCCGGCGGCACTGCGCCTGTACGGCATCGACCCCGAGATTTCTCGCCCGGAATTCCTGAGCCGCTTCGCGCTGTCCACGCTCGACGGCCGCGCCCTGGAACAGTCGGAGTGGCCGATCCAGCGTTTGTTGCGCGGCGAGCAACTGCAAGGCCTGACGCTGCGCATCAGGCGCCTGGACCTCGAATGGGAGCGGGTGTTCGCCTATGGCGGTTCGCAGATCCACGATCCCGGTGGCCGCACGGTCGCGTTTCTCACCGTCAACGACATCACCGAGAGCCACCACGCGGCCGCGGCCCTGCGCGCCAGCGAAGAGCGTTACCGCCGGATCGTCGAAACCTCGCAGGAAGGCATCTGGCAGATCGACTTCGACAACCGCATCAGCTTCGTGAACCCGCGCATGGCGCAGATGCTCGGCTACACGGCCGCCGAGATGATCGGCCAACCCATGCTCTCGTTTCTCGACGACGCGGGGCGCGCCGAGGTGGCGCAAAGACTCGAACGGCGCCGGCGCGGCGAGGCCGATCAGTACGACTTCCACTTCGTGCGCAAGGACGGCAGCACCCTGTGGGCGACCGTCAGCGCCAATGCGCTGACCGACGCTGCCGGGCACTACGCCGGCGCCCTCGCCATGATCAGCGACATCAGCCCGCGCAAGCTCGCCGAGCAAGAGCTCGCACTGCACCGCGACAACCTCGAAGCGCTGGTGCGCACCCGCACCCAGGAGCTGGCGCAGACCAACCACGCGCTCACCCAGGCGCGTGACCAGGCCGAGGCGGCGAACCGCGCCAAGAGCACCTTCCTGGCCAACATGAGCCACGAGATCCGCACGCCGCTGAACGCCGTGATCGGACTCACCCATTTGCTGCAAGCCGACACCACCGAACCCGCGCCGCTGGCACGGCTCGACAAGATCAGCGGCGCCGCGCGGCACCTGCTCGGGCTCATCAACGACATCCTCGACCTGTCGAAGATCGAAGCCGGCCAGCTGACGCTGGAATCGCACGAGTTCAGCCTCGCCGAGCTGATCGAGCACACGCTGTCGATGCTGCGCGAGCGCGCTGCGGCCAAGTCGCTGAGGCTGCGCGCCAGCATCGCGGCCGAGCTGCCCGAACGGCTCGTCGGCGACCCGCTGCGGCTGGAGCAGATCCTGCTCAACTTCATCGGCAACGCGATCAAGTTTTCCGACGCCGGTGAAGTGACGGTGCACGCACGCCTCGCCGAGACCGGCGCGCGCGACGCCGCCGACACCGAGCGGCTGATGCTGCGCATCGACGTGAAAGACCACGGCATCGGCCTCAGCGCCGAACAGCAGGCGCGCTTGTTCCAGTCGTTCTCGCAGGCCGACGACTCGACCTCGCGCCGCTTCGGCGGCACCGGCCTGGGCCTGGCCATTGCACGCCGCCTGGCCATGCGCATGGGTGGTGACGTGGGCGTGGTGAGCCAGCCCGGTGCGGGCAGCACCTTCTGGATGACCGCACTGCTGGAGCGGCCCGGCGCAGCGCCGGCAGACCGTGTCGGCGACCCGACAAGCTGGCCGCTGCTGGCGCCCGACGACACGCTGCCGAGCTCGCCCCTGGCCGTGCTGCAACAAAACCTGGCGCGGCGTTTCGGTGGTGCGCGTGTGCTGCTCGCCGACGACGACCTCGTCAACCAGGAAGTGACGCGAGAGCTGCTGCAACGTGCCGGCCTCGACGCCGAGGTGGTAGACGACGGCGCGCAGGCCGTGGAGCGGGTGCGCGACGGCAGCTATGCGCTGGTGCTGATGGACATGCAGATGCCGAACATGGACGGGCTGGAAGCCACCCGCGCCATCCGCGCGCTGGCCGGCCGCACGGCACTGCCGATCCTGGCGATGACGGCCAACGCTTTCGACGAAGACCGCGAACGCTGCCTTGCCGCCGGCATGAACGACCATGTGAGCAAGCCGGTGTCACCGCAGCGTTTTTACGCCAGCCTGTTGCACTGGCTCGGACAGGCGCAGCCCGGGCCCTAGCCGATGGACGTGCACGAAAGGGCTCGCACGGCCTGCGCCAGCGCGAAGCCCTCGTAGCCCTTGTTCGCGACCTTCGCGCACCGTTCGGCGTAGGGCGGGAAGCCGCCGGCCAGCGGCATGAACATGCGCGGCTTGCCCGGAATGTTGGCGCCCAGGTACCAGGAGTTGCAGCTGAGGAACACGGTGTGGCCGGCGACCATGTTGACGTGCGCGACCCAGGCCGCTTCGGCTTCTTGCGTGGCTTCGATGGTGGCGAGGCCTTGCGCGTCAAGGTGTGCGATGCAGTCGGCGATCCACTCCACGTGGTGTTCGATCGACTGGATCACGCTCGTGAAGGCCGAGGTGCTGCCCGGCCCGGCCACGTTGAACAGGTTCGGGAAGCCCGCGAACATCAGGCCCAGGTAGTTCAGCGGGCCGGCGTGCCACTTCTGCTGGATCGGCAGGCCGCCGCGGCCGCGCAGGTCCAGGCGCATCAGCGTTCCGGTCATCGCGTCGAAGCCGGTGGCAAGCACGATGGCGTCGAAGGCGTAGTCGCGGCCGTGGGTGGTGAGGCCGGTCGGCGTGATCTCGTCGATCGGGTACTCGCTCACATCGACAAGCTGCACGTTCGGCCGGTTGTAGGTTTCGTAGTAGCCGGTGTCGACGCACAGGCGCTTGCAGCCGATGGTTTGTTTCGGCGACAGCAGCGCGGCGGTGTTCGGGTCGCGCACGGTCTGGCGGATCTTGCCGCGCACGAATTCGGCGGCGAGGGCGTTGGCTCGCTCGTCGAGCATGAGGTCGTCGAAGGCGCCGAGCAAGCCGAAGCCGCCGATGCGCCAGCGTGCTTCGAACTCGGCCTCGCGCACTTCGGGCGACACGCTCAACGCCGACACCGGGTTCATCGGCTGCTCGCAGCCGAAGCCCAGGCGCATGAGTTTGTTGCGGGCACGAAAGCCGGGGTAGTCGGCTTTGACTTTCGCTTCGTAGACGGGATCGAGCGGCCCGTTGTGCGCCGGCACGGCGTAGCTCGCGGTGCGCTGAAAGACGGTGAGTTCACGCGCCTGCTGCGCGATCAGCGGGATGGCCTGGATCGCCGACGAACCGGTGCCGACCACGGCCACGCGCTGGCCGCTGAAGTCGACCGGCTCCTGCGGCCAGCGTGCTGTATGCAGCACCGGCCCGTTGAAACTCTCGAGTCCCTTGAAGGCTGGCGTGTTCGGTGTCGACAGCGGCCCGCTGGCCATCACCAGAAAACGCGCCGACCAGGCTTCGCCGCTGTCGCTGCGCACTTGCCAGCGCTGCGCTGTTTCATCGAAGGCCGCAGCGCTGACCCGCGTGTCGAGCTGAATGCCGTCGCGCAGTGCAAACCGATCCGCCACGTGGTTGGCATAGCGCAGCAGCTCGGGTTGCGCCGCGTAACGTTCGGTCCAGTGCCATTCCTGCTGCAGTTCTTCCGAGAACTGAAACGAGTACTCCATGCTCTGAACGTCGACGCGCGCGCCCGGGTAACGGTTGTGAAACCAGGTGCCCCCGACGCCGGAAGCGGCTTCGATCACACGCGCCGTGAGGCCGAGGCTCCGCGCCTTGTGCAGCATGTAGAGGCCGGCAAAACCGGCGCCGACGATGAGCACATCCAGGCGCTGTGCAGGTTTCGAATCGACCATCGTGCCCACCCCTGCAGCGGAAGCCGCCGCCCCGCAGGATAGCGCTTCGCCCGCCGTTCAGCGACCCCAGCGCAGCACCAGCGGGTCGAGCCGGCGCGCGGTCTCGATCAGGCCGGCGCGCGTGTCGGGGTGCATGGGTGGCAACGGGTGGCGTGGCGCTTCGCAGGCGATCACGCCGCCTTCTTTCATCAGCGCTTTCGCGGCCAGCAGGCCGGCCTGCCGGTTCTCGTAATTGATGAGCGGCAGCCAGCGCTGGTACAGCGCGTACGCCAGCTCGCGGTCGCCGCTGCGGTGCGCTTCGATGATCGGGCGCAGGCCGTCCATGTAGGCGCCGCCGGTCATCGAGCCGGTCGCGCCGGCATCAAGGTCGGGCAGCAGCGTGATCGCTTCTTCACCGTCCCACGGGCCTTCGATCGCGTCGCCGCCCAGGCGGATCAGCTCGCGCAGTTTGGCGGCTGCACCGGCCGTCTCGATCTTGAAGTAGGCGACGTGTTCGATCTCGCGCGCCATCCGCGCCAGAAACGCGGCCGACAGCGGTGTGCCGCTGGCCGGTGCGTCCTGGATCA